>DZCT01000307.1 GCA_022736535.1 Desulfatirhabdium butyrativorans
AGAAAATCAAAAACCGACAACCTGCTTTTATCTTATGTTTTTTCATGGTCATAGCCGCAGAGACGCTCGGACAATTTTCTCAATTCCTCGCGATCATCAAAGGGAAAATACGCATCGCCGACAATCTGACAGGGTTCATGCCCTTTTCCTGCCAGCAGAATCACATCTCCCTCACGGCTCATCAGAAAAGCCTTGCGGATGGCTTCCCGGCGGTTCGGCTCAACCGTTATGCCCTGTTTGGGCATACCGGCAAGAATGTCCTGAATAATCGCATCGGGATTTTCCCGGCGCGGATTGTCGGAGGTGACCACGCAGATGTCGGAAAGCCGCGCCGCGACTTCGCCCATCAGGGGACGTTTGCCTCTGTCCCGGTCCCCCCCGCAGCCGAAAACCGTAATGATGCGCTTTGAGCCGCTTGCCCGCAGCATCTGCAAGACTTTTTCCAAAGAATCCGGCGTGTGCGCGTAATCCACAATTCCCGCCCGGTTTCCCGGCAGCGGCACCGGCTCGACCCTGCCCGCAACGCCGCTCAGAACATGCGCCGCCGCTTGCAGCGCGTCCGCGTCCGCGCCCAGTGCGAGACAGGCTGAAACAGCAGCCAGCACATTGTAAACATTGAAATTTCCTATCAGCGATGTCTTCATTTCCAACATTTTTCCCTGATAGGAAATACGGAAACCGGTTCCGACAGGCGAACAGGAGATATTTTCCGCCCTCAGTTCTGCCTCATGCCCGCAGCCGTAACTGATAACCCGGCAGGGGCAGAGCGGCATAAATTCTTTTCCTGCGGGATCATCCGTGTTTATCACGGCTGCTGCCTCAGATTTCAATTCTGTGAACAGCTTCAGCTTGGATGCCCGGTAATCCGCCATAGTTTCATGAAAATCAAGATGATCCCGCGTCAGGTTCGTGAACACCGCGACGTCAATATCCAACCCGAAAGTGCGGTCCAGCTTCAGCGCATGGGAAGATATTTCCATTGCCAGCGCGGCAACGCGGGAATGAAGCAGTTCATGCAGCGTCTCAAAGAGCATGGGCGACAGCGCCGTTGTATAAACAGCTTCCGCACGCTTTTCATATCCTTCATACAATCCCAGCGTCCCCAGCGCGGCAGCCCGCATCCCGCAGGCATTCAGCAGACGGTTGATCAGATGAGCGGTGGTGGTCTTGCCGTTGGTGCCGGTTACGCCGACGAGTTTCATATTTTTATCCGGCGAGTCAAAGAAATATTTTGCGGCAAGCGCGGTTGCTTTTCTCGCATCCGGCACAATCAGTTGGGGCAGAGCAATATGGGAAACAGGCGCTTCAAGCAGCAAGGCGGCAATTTTCTCTGATGTGAGCGAGTTGGGCAAATCTCTTCCCTGAACCCAGTGTCCGTATTGAAGAAATTCATCTATGACGCAGTAAAGGGATTTTTCCTGCAATTCTTCAGGGCGGCAGGCAATGCCCTGTATCGCTGTATCTTCAAAATGCAGCAATGCTTTCGGCGACAGAAGCGAGACAAATTCGGATAATTTTTTCATCATTCAAACCTGTTTGTGTTGTTTTTAAAGTGCAGGCAAGGCGCCGCTCAGGGCGACCTCATTCTGATCCGGCCTTGCATCTGATATTATAAGCATCAATCAAAAAAATGACAATGCCGTCTCCGAGACTTCCGATCAGTGTCTGAAAGCTTGCTGAGGCTCACCGCTCCGGTTTATAATCTGTATTATTCTGTATTATTAATGATTCAGTCACTTATTTTCTTGACATTTGCTTGTCCTTTATTCTAATTTCGGTGAAACTTTAAAGCTGTTCGGATTATTTATCCGAATACAGACATCCGAATACAGAACAATGCTTTAATCGAAATTTTCAAACAGGTTCAAACAGGTTCAAACAGGAGGAAGGTTCATGAAGGGGTTTAAAAAGCTTGCAGTTCTGGCAATTGTCATGGCGGCGGTTGCGGGCTGCGCGACCATCAAACAGAGACTCGGACTCAATGAGGAAACCACTTTCAACATCGTCGTTGACAAGGACGGCGCGGGGCTGAAGGGAAAGCAGGATGTTTACAACGCGATCAAAAATATGATCGGTCCTTCCAATACGGTCATTATTTACGATGCCTCGGGCAGTATGCGCTATGAAACCCGTGTTGAGGGCGAAAAGCAGACTCAGAAAAGATATGAGCTGGCTTATCAGGGGCTTGCCAAGATTTCCGAATTGTTTGATGAAAAAGATCATGTGTCATTGCTGGTCTTCGGAAGCAAAATTCCTTACGCTTTGTCCGAGGGCAAAAAAACAGAGCGCGTCAATTTTGAGAAAGCAATGAAAACCCACAGCGATATTGTCAAAGTTTATGAAGCAGACGAAGCCGGATACAATCATGAAAAATTCATGTCTGCCGTCAGTTTTCTCAAATCGGAGGACGCCTATATCGGCGATACGCCCATCGGTCATGCGGTGTTGAAAGCCGCCGATCTTCTGGAAAACAAAGAAAATGCCAAAATCATTCTGATTACAGACGGCTATGAATCCACGCCCGAACTTGCCGCCGCGCTTGCCGGGGATAAAAAATGGGAAGAAAAGCTGAAAACAAAATACGCCGATTACGACAATGTTCTCATTCCTGCCGGAACGAGTCTGGAAAAGGCGCTTGAAAAGAAAATCAGCTTTACGCCCATTCTCTGCGGCTTGAAAAGCGTCACAAAAGACAGAAGCACTACCGACAGAGAAGCGGCAGAGATACGGGCATTTTATGAAGCTTTGGCAAAGCAGGCAGGAAGCGTGGTGATGGAAGCCTCATCTGCCGAAGGTCTTGCCTCTGCGGTGATAGATGCGGAATCCGCCGGACTGACTTATACGGTTTACAAGAAACTTCCGGTGATTGAAAAACTGATGCCCAAAACAAAAGTTGCCGAAGGAAAAGCCGGCATACCGATAAAACTTGATGCGGGCGAATATCATGTGGTGCTGAATACCGTACCGCCCATCGAGAAAGTCGTGACGGTGAAAGAAGGCAGGGAAAATACTTATTTCCTGAGAATCGGCAAAGACGGCATCATGGACATTGTGCCGTCTGAATAAGACGGTCCGAATAAGACCGAATTTCTTTTGATTTTATATGATATTTTTTCCCCGGAGGGGTTTCCCACAGAGTTCACAGAGAAAAAAAAGACCACAGAGACCACAGAGTTTTTTTAAAATTCTCTGTGATCTCTGTGGTTTTTTCCCGCTCTGTGATCTCTGTGGGAAACCCTCTGTGAACTCTGTGGGAAACAAAGATTCGGAATCCGATACCGAACCGCTGTCAAAAAATTAACAGGGATGAACAGGCATGGCGGGGCAGGGTCCCCGCCGCTGCCTGCTGTCCAGCACCTTTTTCACAACCCTTTCAACTTCCTCTTTCAGCAGAGGCTTTGCAAGCAGTTCCGTAACGCCGAGCGACTTTGCGGTTTCTTTGGAAATGTTGAAGCCGGTGCAAAGAATAATAGGAATATCGGACCGGATGCGCAGAAGTTCGCCTGCCAGATCTCCGCCGGTGATTTTCGGCATGGTCATGTCTGTGATGACCAGATCAAATTCAGCCGGATTTTTCCGAAAAACATCCAGGGCTTCCTTGCCGTTTGTCAGACCCGTGACTTTATAGCCCGATGATTCCAGCATCTGCTGCAGCATCTGAACAATTCTGATTTCATCGTCAACCAGCAGAATGTGTTCTCCGTCTGCCGAAAAATGCTCGACAAAAAATTCCTCCGATTCTTCGGCGATCTCTGTGCCGGGCAGCCATATATGAAATACGGTTCCTCTTTCTTTTTCGCTGTAAACCGATATATGCCCTTCATAGCTTTTCACGATGCCGTGTACAATGGAAAGCCCCAGCCCCGTTCCTTTGCCCGGTTCTTTGGTGGTGAAATAGGGGTCAAAAATGCGCTCCATTACGCAACGGTCCATGCCGATGCCCGTATCGCTCACCGTGAGTTTCACATACATGCCCGGAGCTATATCCGGCGAAGGAAGCGTTTCAGACGGCAGAATCTGCGTATCTTCGAGCGTCACTTCCAGTATGCCGCCTTTTTTTTCCATGGCATGATAGGCATTGGTACACAGGTTCATAATGATCTGATGAATCTGCGCGGGATTGGCTGTGACATAACTGCCGGATTCAACTGTATAATGAAGCTCAATCGTTGCGGGCAGCAATGCCCGGAGCAGTTTCAGCGATTCTTTGATAACCGGCTGAATCTGAATGGCTTTCCGTTCTTCATTATCCTGACGCCCGAAGGTGAGAATCTGCCGGACAAGGTCCCGCGCCCGGCGTGCGCCGATCAGAATCTGTTCCAAATATTTTCTGACCTTTGCATGATCGGCAATATTTTCCAATGCCATTTCGGTATAGCCGAAGATGGGAAAGAGAATATTGTTGAAATCATGGGCGATACCGCCTGCCATGATGCCGATAGCCTCCATTTTCTGAGCCTGCTGCAGCTGGGCTTCCAGAAGTCTTCTTTCGGTAACATCTCTCAGATAGACAAGCGAAACCCTGTGTCCGCGCCAGAAGGTTTCAGCAACCGAGGCTTCTATATAGACAATTTTATCATCAGAGCGGATGCCTTTGAATTCGTAACGGGCAGGTGTGCCTTTGCGTTTCTGCCTCAGGGTTTCCAGATCAAGCACCCGTTTTCTGTCATCAGGATGCACCATTTCCAATATGGATTTTTCCAGAATCTCTTCTGCTTTTTCATAGCCGAAAATGTTGACAAACTGCTGATTGACATACTTTATACACAAGTTCTGCGTAACGGCAACGCCGTCATTTGAATGTTCAATCGCGGTTCTGTACTGTTCTTCGCTTTCCCGCAATGCTCTTTCAATCCGGCTGCGCTCGGCAATTTCATCTTGCAGCTGTCTGGTTCTCTGAAAAACCGTTTTTTCCAGATTTTCTTTATGCGCGATATTTTCCCGAATCAGTCTGAGTTTTTCCAAAGACTGCGCCACCGCATGTTCGAGAAAAGCCAGATCCCGGATCGGCTTTGTCAGATAATTCCATGCCCCGAGCCGAAGCGCCTCAATCACATCCTGCATACCGCCCCTGCCGGAAATGACGATAACTGCTGTTTCAGCAGATGTCCGTGTCACCGCAGATAAGACTTCCAAGCCGCCGATATCCGGCATCTGCAAATCAAGCAGAATAATGTCGGGTCTGTGTCTGTGAAAGGATTCAAGCCCCTCTTTTCCGTTTTCGGCGTTAAAAACCGTATAGCCGGAGTCTTCCAGGAAATCACAGATATTATAACGGAAATCTTCCTCGTCATCAATACACAGCACAGATGCGTTTTTACTGTTCATATCTTTCACTTCTCCGGTAATTTCAATAAGTTATCTGGAAATAAAAGGGTTCCGGCAAAACAGATGATTCTCGTTCCCACGCTCTGCGTCAATGCCGTCAAATTAACAATTTCGTAGGTTGGCCCCCGGCTTAAAATAGACCCTGCGAACCCCGACATCATTTTTTTCCGCTCTGCCGATTTTTGACATATCTGCATTTATTACTTTTTATTTTGAGTAATTGCAAGGAAAAGATTTCAAAAGTTGAAAAAGCTGAGAAATTCCTTATTATTAAAATAATATGTAAACACCCCTGTCTCCTTCAAGGGGAAATTTCCGCCTGACTTAATGACATTGGGGCAGCAGGGACAATATTGAAAAGGAGAATTTGGAATCAATGGATTTAACAAGTTATTTTGAAAACACAAAGGGCGTCGGCGTTCTGGCAACGGCAGATTGTGACGGAAAGGCAAATGCTGCGGTTTACGCCAGACCTCACATTTTGGAAGACGGCGCTTATGCCTTCATCATGCGGGACCGGCTGACGCATCATAACCTTCAGTCCAATCCTCACGCGGCGTATCTCTTTGTCGAGGACGGAAAGGGCTATAAAGGCAGACGCTTTTTTCTGACAAAAATTCATGAAGAAAAGAACACGGAGCGGCTTTATTCCCTGCGCCGGAGAAGCAGTTCTCCTGAACAGGAAAATGAAACAGAAGCCCTGTTTCTGGTGATCTTCAAGGTTGACAGGGAGTTGCCGCTCATCGGCGCAGGCGAATAAAGCTTTAATATGCAGGGCGGGCAGCAAGCTGCCCGCCTTACACGGAGAGTAAGCACGGAAATTTATCCTTTACATAAAATTTTTCAAATGATAAAAAGAGCAAAGTTGTTTTTTTGAGCATGAAAGGCTTCTTGAAGCTGCGGAAAATG
>DZCT01000308.1 GCA_022736535.1 Desulfatirhabdium butyrativorans
GCGGATTTGGCGCCTTCCAACAATACGCTGAGAAAATTTTCATCAGACTTTCAGAAAAATGGCTACACCGGCAGAAACATCCGTTTCGGCGTGAGAGAACATGCCATGGGCGCGATTCTGTCCGGCATGGCGCTTCACAGGGGGGTGCGTCCTTTCGGGGGGACATTTCTCGTATTTGCCGATTACATGCGCCCCGCCATCCGTCTTGCCGCGATGATGAAACTGCCGGTCATTTATATTTTCACACATGACAGCATCGCAGTCGGCGAAGACGGTCCCACGCATCAGCCGGTGGAGCATCTGGCAAGCCTTCGTGCCATTCCGGGACTGAAGGTGATCCGGCCCGCAGACGCCACAGAAACGGTGGACGCGTGGAAAGCCGCGATGAAGTCATCGGGTCCTGTTGCGCTGATTCTGAGCCGGCAGAATCTTCCCATACTGAACAGAAGCAGATACAACACCGGCGACGGTCTTGAAAAAGGTGCGTATATTCTTTCGGATTCTGACGGGAAAGCCGATATTCTCTTTATCGCCACAGGCTCGGAAGTGCATATTGCATTGGAGGCGGAGAAACATCTCAGAGAACAGGGTATTGCGGTTCGGGTTGTCAGTATGCCGAGCTGGGATTTATTTGAAAAAACATCGCAGAAATATAAAAACAAAGTGCTGCTGACCGATTTTCCCAACCGTATTGCCATAGAAGCAGGGCTGACCATGGGCTGGGAACGCTATGTCGGCGAAAAGGGCATTGTGATCGGCATGACAGGCTTCGGGGCATCAGGTCCCGGGGGACAAGTCATGGAAAAATTCGGCTTTACCGCGGATAATATTGTTGAAAAAGCAATGAAAATGCTTGAAAGGGATGAGGGATGAGGTACGGGGTACGGGGTACGGGGTCAGCGGTGAGGGGACTGCACCTCTGACCTCTGACCTCTGACCTCTGACCTCGTACCTTTTTCACTTCTTCGGTTCCAGAATTTTTTCAGCCGAAAGAATGACTAAAAGTTCGTCTTCGAGTTTGACAATGCCGGCGATAAATTTCTCTTCGATTTCGCCGACATTCGCAGGGGGCGGCTCGATTTCCGTTTCCTCAGCCTCTGTCACATCGCCGATGCTGTCCACCAAAAGCCCCACAGCATCTTTTTTCAGAATGACATTGTGGCTTTTATCCGTAAGGATTCGGGCAGACAGCCCCAGACGGACGCCGAGATCAAAAACCGTTACGGTCTGTCCCCGCAGGTTTATCAGCCCCCGAATGTAATCCTGCACATGCTGGACAGGCGTAATATCTAAGAAACGGTTGATCTCACGAACCGCCAGAATATCAATGCCCATCAGATAACTGTCTATTCTGAATGTAACAAATTGTCTCATGGTTAACAATAGCGGTAATGCCACAGGGATTGTTTATAAGCAAGGAATAATAGAAAAAATCCTTGCGGGTTTCAATTCAAATACTTGAAATCCAAACGTAAGGCATTAAAGTTGAAAATTAATCCTCTTTTCAAATTCAGACGTCTGATATAATTACTGAATTTAGATATAATTACGTCATCCAGTTTTTTCACAGCAACAACGGATAAGAGCAGATCGCCAAGAATGAAGAAGTTCACTGCTCTTGAACCGATGATTTTGTTCCCATACAGCGCCTCGATATTTTCGATGATCTTAAAAGCGATTTCTGCTGATTTCAGTTCATAATAAAAAGCCCTTCGGTAAATATGATGAAAATACCCCGGCCCCAATGTAACCAGAATCCGGTTTGCTATGTTAAGCAAATCTCTGATTTCTTCTTTCCCTTTTGTCATTACTTTATCAAAGTCAAACTCATCCCGTAAAGAGGTTTTAAGGGTCAGTTTGTTTGGAAATATTTGATGCTTGAACGAAATACCACCGAAATTTGCCAAAATACCAAGCAGTTTGTTATACCCTTTCAGGTATGAAATCAATTGTGCCTGATGTAAGGAAGAAATTTGGGGTACAGCTTTTAATTCAATAATTATCTTATCTTCGACCAGTATATCTGTGCGATAAGAGCCGACGCGTTTATCAAAATAAAAGACTTTGAATTCATTCTGACATTCTGCCTTCAACCCTTGTGATTGCAGTTCCGATTCAAGAGCCGTTTCATAAACTTGCTCTTGCCAGATATTGCCCAGGGTATTGTAAACTTTAAAAAGGCAACCATTTATGATATAGGTTAAATCTTCGTACATTTCTCCCCCGGCATCCTGCTGAACATCACCGGCACAGCCGACATGGATTGCTTATAAGCAGGGATTTAAACACAGTCCCTGCATTGAACAGCAGGGATAACAAAATGTTATCCCTGCTTATAAACAATCCATGTGTGTCCCCTCTGCTGAACATCACCGGCTCCGGATTTCTTCTTCAAACAAATCCAGCAGTTCTTCCGTGTTCAAAAAAGAAACCAGATTTTTGTCAATAAAAGCTGTGCCGAGAAAGCCCTTTGTAGTGGTGGCGTCTCTTTTGACAGATACATCCGCATTTACTGTATCCAAAATTCGGGAACTGAGAATACCGGCGGCGTTCCGGCTTGTTTTCGGAATAATTACATAGAGTTCTTTCAGATTTTCAGGCAGAGGACTCACCGGCAGCAGTTTCTCAAGACGGATCAGCGGAAGAACACTGCCCTGATAAAAGAGAAATTCCTGCTCTCCGACCCGCTCGATTTTATCTGGCTGGGTCAGTTCCAGCCGGGAAATTCCGGCAAGCGCCAAAGCAAAATATTCCTCTGCCGCGTTGTTGAAAATCAGAACCGGCTCCCGATGTTTTTTTTGCCGGAGGAGGGCTGCGGACTCACGATTTTCAAAGGCTGCTTTTCGACGGCGTTCCTCCGCCTCCAATTCGCCGAAGCGCAGTCCCGCATAAGCCGCAATGCCTGCCGCATCCAAAATCATCGCCACTCTGCCGTCTCCCATGATGGTCGCGCCTGAAAAGCATAAGGCGTCTTTGATGTGTGCCGACAAAGGTTTTACTACAATTTCCTCATTGTCAAAAAGATAATTCACATGCAGACCGAAGACGTTTGTACCGGCGCGCAGCACCACAATATAAATGTCGCTGCGGGGACTTCGGCGCCGGTCTGATATTTTTTCCAATCGTCTTTCTAAAATCTCATCCACATCAATATGCCATGCCGCGCCGTCAGGAAACATTTCTTTCCTTTTTTTGCTTAGAGGGGCGGTTTTCCGGCGGTCCGAAAGTCTTCTGCGCCGATCCGGCAATTCCTCGCCCGTGTCCGGATGGATAAACGTAGGCTGAATAGCTAAAATTTCTCCAAGGCTGACAATAGGCAGCAATCTGCCCCGGAGCCGTAGCACATCGGATTCGGCGACTTTCTCAATTCGGTTGTAAGGATCGCCGGCTTTGATGCACACGAGTTCCGCGACATTGATTTGAGGAATGGCAAAGCGGCATTTTCCCACGCCCACAATCAGCGAGGGAATAATCGCCAGCGTCAGCGGAATGATGATATGCACGGTTGTGCCTTGTCCGCCCGTGCTGGAACACTCAATATGCCCGCCGAGCCGGCTGATATTGGTTTTCACCACATCCATTCCCACGCCCCTGCCGGAAATGTCTGTGACCGTTTCGGCAGTGGAAATGCCGGGCAGAAAAATGAGATTCAATTTCTCATTTTCACTCATCCGCCGCATCTGATGATAGGTCAGCATTCCTTTGGAAATCGCCTTTTCCGCCACCTTTTCCGCGTCAATTCCCCGCCCGTCGTCTGTTACCGTGATGTGAACCTGTCCGCCTTCATGAAAAGCTTTCAGACGAATCTGACCGTGAGCGGGCTTTCCGGACCTTTCCCTTTCTTCCGGCAGTTCAATGCCGTGATCCAAACAGTTGCGCACAATATGCGTGAGCGGATTGGAAAGCCCTTCCAGAATGGATTTGTCCAATTCAACTGCCCCGCCCTCAATGACAAGTTCGGCTTTTTTGGAAATCTGCCGGGACAAATCTCTGACAATTCTCGGAAATTTGTTCAGAATGTATGCCACCGGCTGCATCCGCATCTGCATGACATTTTCCTGAATCTCGGAGATAACCACATTCAGATTCTGCACCAGCGGATTGACATGGGGATGTTCATCCACAAATTCGGCAATCGAGCGGTGCAACTGATTTCTGCCCAAAACCATCTCGCCAACAAGATTCATGAGTTTGTCAATCAGCTCCACGCTGACGCGGATGTGGGGATCCGGGGTTCGGGGTAAGAGGTAAGAGGCTACGGGCGGCACCGGAACTTCTCGATTGTCATTAGCTTCCCGATTGTCATTAACGTCTCGATTGTCACCAACTTCTCGATTGTCATTAGCTTCCCGATTGTCATTTCGAGCGGAGCGAGAAATCTTAAATACGGGGTCCGGGGTTTGAGGTTCGAGGTGCGGGGGGTTGCCCCGAACCCCTGACCCCGCACCCCGAACCCCACCCGACATCTCCGGCGGCTGTTCCAGCGCAGCAAGCAGATCAGTTCTTTCAAAGCGATATATCTGCTCTTTGGGAATGCCTAACAACTGCGTTATAAATTCAGGCTCCAGAATGGTGGCAAAAATAAAATGGTAAAAACGAGTTAAATCAGATTTTTCGTGAACGTCTGCATAAAGACATCTGCCGTATTCATTGAGTTCTTTGCTGAAAGCTTCCGGCGTGAATTTTTTTTCACCCGAACACGCTTCCGCATCCGCTGCCAGTGCAAAAATATACATGGCATCGGCAATCGCTGATTTGACTTCTTCTTTTCCGACATTAAAGACAGGGTTGCCTAATTCTGCCCCGAACTCCGGCATCAGTCTTATTTTATCGTGGGTTGCGGTTGCAGGTTGCAGGTTGCAAGTTTCAAGTTGCAGGTTGCAGGTCGCAGGTTGCTCCCTGTCATCTGTCGCCTGCAACTTGTCACCTGCCCCCTGCAACCTGTTACCTGTCACCAGCGCTTCAAGCCTTGCCAGTTCTTCAGTATGTGCAACATTGTTGCTCGCGTAAATATTGTCAGCCATGATGCGGAGTTTGTCCATAGCGGCAAGCATCGCGTCGGTTTTGTCAGCATCAAGCCTCATTTCGCCGTCTCTGATTTTTACCAGCACGTTTTCCAAGGCATGACTCAATGCCCGCAGCGCGTCAAATCCGCCGAAACCCGCGCTTCCTTTGATGCTGTGAATGGCTCGGAATGCCCGGTTGATGAGTTCGGGAGAAACATTGTCTCCGCTTTTTTCCATCGCGAGAAAATCCGGTTCCACAGAATCAAGCAGTTCCCGGATTTCAGAGACAAATTCATCGTTCAGTTTGTCGAATATCTTTTCAGTGTTGCGGATGCTCATGGCGGTAAGTTAATTGAGAATTGAGAATTGAGAAGCCACTTCTCACTTCTCAATTCTCAATTCATTCGCTTTTATGTCAAGATGCAGGGATGCGATCTGCTCCAACGGCGGATAAAATACCCGGTTCATTTTCCTGATGTCAACAGTTTTAATGTATGACTTGCATTTTTCGCAGACATCTGTACGGTATTCTTTTTCTTCTTCCGTATAGAAGTAATGAAGACTTTTGCTGTCCGTGTTTTCGCAAAAAGGGCAGAAAATCCGCTGTATCTCCCATTTATGCCGGCAAAAACCGCAAATCAGAAAGCGTTCTCCCTGTCCGTCAAGACATGAAATCATCGGCTTGCTGCCGCAAATCGGACAAAAACCTGCAACCTGCCCCCTGCAACCTGCAACCTGCTCCGCACACAAACACAGGCTCGGCTCTATGCTGTTGAAGACAATGAAGGCAATCGTTTTTTTATCGCTTTCCAATTCGCATGAAATATTTGCAAAACACGCGTCATCTTCATTCAGCAGCGCGGTGAACAGAATTTTCGGATCAATGCGTTTGCTGTCAGCGGCTTGGCGGATGTTTCCGGCGTCGGCAGAGAGATGATTATCCGCTTTTTCCGTCATGAGGCAAATCTCTCGGAAAAGCGATTCAGATACTTCTGTATCTATTGCAAATTCCGACATGCGGAGGAGCGGAATATTTTCTGCCGCTCTGCCGCGGAGCATTTCCTCAGAGACTTGTAAGGGAGGAATATGGGTCCGGCTTTCGGCGTCTTTCTGCGCGGTGAAAATCTGCTCGTAAAATTCCAGCATTGCCGTGTATGCGGGTCTTGCCTGTTTGATGATTTCAGCAGCTTTTCTGATTTGCTCGGTAGTAATC
>DZCT01000309.1 GCA_022736535.1 Desulfatirhabdium butyrativorans
AGGAAAAAGTTTTCTTACGCAAGTACCCGCGTCCGGCAAAAAGATCGGGACCGCTATTTCGGGTGAGAGAAGCAAAGGAGAGGGAATTTGATACCCCGGGAGCGATGCTGCTGTGGGAGGAGTTGCGGGATTTGCGCCTGAAAATTGCTAGAGAAAAAGATTTGCCGCCCTTTACGATTTTTCATGACAGCACATTGAAAGAAATGGTGAATTATCTCCCGCAGTCATTGGCGGAAATGAGTCATGTTTACGGCGTGGGCGAAAGAAAACTTGAAGCTTACGGAACACAATTTTTGGAAGTAATTCTGCATCATATTCGGGAGTACGGTTTTCCGGATGATCCGTCATGAAGGATTCTCGTAAAGCGGATTTTATCTGTTTTTAAGTCCGGGCGCTTAAAGCGATTTGCAACATCGCTTTACGGGGGGCGCCGGCGGCGCGTCCCTGCAATTTCATTGCAGGGCGGGCATGAAATAGTTCCGGAGTGCTGAAATGAAATTTCAGCAGGTATTAAGTGCTAAAATTTCGCTGCGCTCATTTCAGCACTCCGGAAGGCTTAACTTAATGGCATTGGGGCATGAAATGCCCGCTCTACTTCTCCGAGCCGATTTTGTATCTGGCATCCAAAATCACGACTTTTCCCCGGTCCGTGTCGGAACGGATCAGCCGCCCGATTCCCTGCTTCATTTTGATCTCCGCGTCGTAGTAATAGCGCAGCCAGAAGGCTTTCGGAGACATCAGTTTTTTCCTTGCGATCTGAATCGGATCAAAAAAAGAAGGATAAGGAATGCGAGTAATAATCACCTGCGTCAGCGTGTCTCCTTTGAAATCCACGCCGTACCAGAAGGTGTCCACGCCGAAAAGAACGCTTTCCCTGATTTCCCTGAACTCATCGCAGAGATTCACCGTGGAAACGCCCTGCTGCTGAATGAGCAACGGATATGCGGTGATGGATTCCGCGACTTTTTCCGCCACCGCGGTCAGATCGCTGTAACTGGAAAACAGCACAAGGCTGCGCCCTTTGTTTTTTTCAATGAGTTCGGGAATAAGTTTTACTACCGAAGCAAGCCATTCGGCTTTGTTCTCAAATCTGCCGTTTGCCGCGCCCGGCGGCACAATGATTTCCGCGGCATCTTTGGAAAAAGGCGAGGGAATCGCTTCAAAGCGGAAGGCTTTTGCTTTTGCGCCGTTTTCCGGAGTCAGGGGGCGATCCAAACCCGTGATGCTGCTGAACGCGTCAAAACTCCCGCGATGGCAGAGTGTCGCGGCAGTGTAAACAATGCAGTCCGCTTTTTCATAGATGTGGCGCCGAATCAAATCCGCCACTTCCACGGACTGGGAAACCACAGTCCAATTTTTTCGGAAACACTGATAGGCAGTCACTTTATCTTCCGAGACAAGTCCGGTTTCAATCGCCCCGATAGACGCGGTGTATTCGCCGAGTTTGTTCAGATAAATCCTGATCTTTTCCGATGTCCTTGAGACAATTCTGAGACTTCGGCAGACATCGTTCTCACGAATCCACTTCAAATCTTTGCCGATGTCCTGAAACGCCTGTTTCAGGGTATTCATGCGGTCTTTGATGCGTCCTTCGGCAAAGGCAGGGTGGTCGCAGGGAAGTTCATTGACCTGACCCAAGCTGGCTTTGGGATTGACGGCAATGAGAGAAATTCTGAGCAGTTTGATTGTCTCGCGAATCGCGGCGATACGCTCCAATGCCTTGCGGAGATCATGTTCATATTCTCCCGCCGCTTTTTTCAGGATGTTTTTAAGCATCGGTTCGAGAGAGCGAAGACTGTCTCCGATTTCCCATGAACTGACCTCCTGCCCGAGCGCGCCCCGCACGGCGTTTTCAAAATGATTTGCCTCATCAATGATATAAATTTTGAACAATCCGGCTAAAGAGACATCTTTGTCCAAGAGAACGAGTTTGTGATGATTCGTGATGACGAGCCGAGCCGCCTGCGCTTCCGCGGTCACGACCTGTGCGGGACAGCGGCTGTGCTTGGGCGTGCATCCGTCTTTTGCCGAAATCTCGTTTAAAAGCTGATAAAAGTAAAAATCACGGTTGAGATAAGAAGTAATTTTTTCTCCGGCTGTGTCTCCCTCCGCGTCCCGGAAGTGAAAGACAAGATTGACAAAATAGAGCCATGTGAGAAGCTGTTCGCCTTCCATCATGCTTTCATAGGCATGATCTAATTTTTCCGCACAGATATAACCGGATTTTCCCTTCAGCAGCGCAACCGGAATATCCTGATAAAGCTTGAAAATTTCCTTTGTAAAACTGACTTCTCTCTGAAAAATCTGCTGCTGAAGACTTTTGGTATAGGTGGAGACAACCACACGGGCATGGGGATTTCTGTAGAGAAATTCCATCACGGGTATGAGATAACCCTGGGTCTTGCCCGTGCCGGTGCCGGCTTCGAGCGTCAAGATGGCGTTGTCGTTGAGCGCGGCGCCGACATGACCGGCATATTCAACCTGCGAAGGTCTGAACACATAATCCTTTGCCGCGTCTGACATGGCTCGGTACAGGCTTTCCAAATGTTCCGAAGATATTTTTTTGAAAGCCGATTTTTCCTTCTGCTCCGGGGGAGATTTGACGGCTTTTTCAAGAAACTGCTGCCAGTTTTTCACATCATTGAGCGTATAGGGAGCGAAAAGCCCGCCGAAATAGGCTTTGTAATGCTCGGTGATATACAGAAATGCCTCTCCGAAAAGCGTATGGCTTTTTCTCAGGTAGTATCGGATTGCCGCGGCGCCGCGGAACATTCGGTCGTTTAAGACATTCCCGCAGATGTGTTTGACTAATTCAGCAGATAAGTCAACGAGTTCCGCAGCCGTGAAAAAGGCTTTTTCACACGCTCTGCCGTTGAGATATTCCCACAGCCGCTTGGGCGTGTGCGATTCAAGATGCGGAAGGAAAAACTCCGCTGCAAAGCTGAGATCAATGACTCGGACATCGCCGCAGAATGTTTTCAGGTCTTCGATATGGTTTTGGTTGTCTAAGACAAAAATAAATTTCTGATTTGCCAGAAATGCGCCGAGCCGTTCAGCGGCGGCTTTAGGCGAGGGCGCGGCGGCGAGCATTTCTTTGGACACACCGGAGTAGTATTTTTCCCTGCCGGTCAGCAAAGAATAGCGGACAAGCGATTCTAACTCGTTTTTCGGCTTTTCTGCATCAAGAATCGTTGCGGCATAAGAGTAGATGCGGTTGTTCCGGTCTGCTTTCAATCCGCTGTGGGCATAGACAAACGCCAGTTGCTGTATTTTCTCATCAAAAGGTTTGAGCATAGAAGTCTTTCATTTGCTGTTTTCACGCGGGCATTTATCGTCTCCCGCAAAGGCGCAAAGTCCGCAAAGGGTCAGCATAATGTCATTTCGACCGCAGGGAGAAATCTTGAAGATTCCTCACTGCGTTAAGATTCCTCACTGCGTTCGGAATGACATCTCTGATTTCTTTGCGCTCTCTGCGCCTTTGCGAGAACTCTTTTCTTTCACAGCGGCATATTATCAACAATATCGGCAGCTTCATCAATTGCATCATGCGCGGTGTTTCCGGCGACAGGTATGATCGAAATGACCGCGCCGCCGACACGCATCGGCACCGTGATGATTTTGGTCAGCACACAGCCGCTCAGTTGAATCAGAAATGCCAATATCACCAATACTTTTAACATTTTCATCTCTATCCCTCCTTATCAGAATGCTGTTCCATTCTGTATTTTTTGAATAAAACATTTCCTCTTTTTTTATTAACTATAAGTTATATCTTTATTTATTCAAAAGTCAAGAAAAAAACATAGGCAGCGGTGTAGAAGCAGGTGATTTTGGGATGTCATTCTGAGCTGTAGAGACGCAAGATTTTGCGTCTCTACTATAATAAAAGATTCTTCGCTGCCCCTTCGCTCCGCTCAGGGCTTCGGTTCAGAATGACAGCGGCAGGATTCATCACCTTTTCTGCATCGCCGCCGACATTTTATAAGAACGGGCTTGTCAGCTTTCAGAAGATGCCTCACCGCTTCCGCACCGCTGCTACAATCATCGCCGGTTGACAGAAAAATGCTTGACACAGACTGACAGCGAATGTTAAGTATAAGATACTTTTTGAATTTTTCAGACAGCGGACGGGCGGCAGGGATTTTGTCTTCTGTGCAATACGCAATTTAACTGCCTCAGCTGCTGAGTCAGTTAAGGCATTATTTTTATGCAGGAATCCATGATTCGCAGTCATTTCTATGGCGATTTCGATTTCCGGCTTCTCAACTCTTCAGATTTCGGTAGTGGTGCAGAAGAGGTGATTGCAGGGTGTCATTCAGCATATTGCGAAAACTCCCCGACCCCTCATTTAATTCAACCTGATAAAAAAATAACGGTTTCAACAAACTATGCCCAAACGCCTCACCCGTTCCGAAAATATGGCAAGAATCCGCAGCCGCGACACCAAGCCCGAACTGCTGCTACGGAAAGCACTCTGGGCTGCCGGTTGCCGATACCGCCTCTATTGCGACCTGCCGGGACGCCCGGATCTGGCTTTCCTTCGGAAGCGGTTAGCTGTTTTCGTGGACGGCTGTTTCTGGCACGGCTGCCCCGTGCATTACACCGCTCCCCGCACGCGGGAACAATTCTGGAAATCCAAATTGGAAAAGAATGTCCGCAGAGACATAGCCGCAGACGAGGCGCTGATTTCACAGGGCTGGCGGGTCATCCGAATCTGGCAGCATGACCTCAAAGACATTGATGCGGTTGTCCGAAATATCCGTCTGCTTCTTGACCCAAGCGACAGCGCAGTGTATTCTCAGGAAAATACAATCGCTGTCACGAAAATTTCGGAACAGACTGCGCCCTACGGACTTTCAGACAGAAATAAAGCCGATGAAACAAACTGGTATGCCTGCCGATGCGGGAGCAGCGATGTCCGGCTTCTCGCTGCGTCCGAGTTCCCGCCGGTCCCCGGCATCCGCAGAACTGATATGCAGAACATGCCGAAATATATGGACCGCGCAGGTGTTTTTCGGCGATAAAAACTGAAATACGGAAAAGAACACGAAAGATGTAAATGCACTCCGGAGTGCTAAAATGAAATTTTAGCAATTCAGCACAGTGCTAAAATTTCGCTGCGCTCATTTCAGCAATTCAGCACAGTGCTAAAATTTCGCTGCGCTCATTTCAGCACTCCGGAGCCGAATTATTTTTTGTGTTCTTCGGAACTTTCGTTTTTTCGTGTTCCAAACAAAGGAGGTCTGATGATTTTCAAATCTGTCCAAAAAGAAACTGTTATTCTCAATCCCGCAAAAAACATGGCTTCAACCGCCATTCCGAGCGAAATCCGCATGGACCCGCTGACCCGCAGAACCGCAAGAATCTGTCATTTTATGAAACTCAGATGGGAAAAACCCGATTTTGAGAAATTAGTCGCGGGTACAGCCGAAAGATGTCCTTTCTGCCCGGATAAAATTATGAAGATTACACCCTGTTTTCCAAAAGAAATCGTGCCGGAAGGTCGGCTAATTTCCGATGACATGGTGCTTTTTCCCAATCTTGCGCCTTATGACAGTTTCAGCGCGGTCGCGGTCATGGGCAGCCAGCATTATATTCCCATGACGGAAATCGAGCCGGAGCGCATTGCAAAGGCTTTCGGGCTTGCAATGGCGTTCTTCCGCCGAATCCGAAAACTCGGTCATGCCGAGTCTGTTTATCCCATCATCAACTGGAATTACATGCCCCCGTCCGGGAGTTCCATCATTCATCCGCATTTGCAGGTTTTTTCCACTTCCTCCGCGCCGAATCTCCTGCGAATGGAACTCGAAGCCTCAAAAATCTATATGGAAACCCACAGAAGCAATTACTGGGATGATTTTGTAAAAGCCGAAACAGAAAGCGGAGAACGCTATCTGGGAAAAATCGGGCGCACTTCATGGTTCACCGCTTATGCGCCGATGGGCGTTGCCGGCGATGTGCTTGCGGTGGTGAACGATGTCCGATGCACGAGCGGACTGAGCGACAATGACCTTTCCGACATTGCGACCGGTCTCACGCGGGCAATGACGGCTTATGACAAAATGGGCATTTACAGCTTTAACATGAATTTTTTTACCGGCGCGGAAAGTGACGAGCATACAAGATTTCATCTGCTCTTTTCGCCCCGAACATTT
>DZCT01000310.1 GCA_022736535.1 Desulfatirhabdium butyrativorans
GGCGCAGGTTGCAGGGCGCAGGTCACAAGTTGCTGTTCCTGTTGAAATTCCGCCTTTTAACGCTGAGACAGATCAATATCTTCTGCTCGCATGGAGCGGAAAAGGTCTCTACTGTTTTTCCGATTGCGACGCTTATTTCAGCGTGAAATTGCCGGGCAGCGAGATTTATGCAATGCTGATTCGGCGGGGCAAAAGTCCTGAGCGTGTCACGGAACATATCAAGATAAGCTATCAGGTTGAGCAGGGATTTGAAAATCCTTCAAAACATTCTGTATTTTGGCAATATGCGGCTTCGCTGACAGGCAAAAATATTCTGCCGGATACGGGCATTTCCGGAAAAAAGACCGCCGGTCAGATGGATTTCAATGCAGAACTGGAAGTTTACACCGCAAAAGGACTGCCGATATTCCCCTATAAAGACGACGGAAGTTTTCTCCCCTACCCGCTTGTGACGGTCGAAGCGAGAGATTCGGAAAGCGGCGAATTACTCGCGTCAACCCGGACGGTTGTTCCGGTTTCAACAGAATTCGGGTGTAAAAACTGTCACGGAGCAAATCAGTCTCAATCTGTCGGTATTTCAGACGAAACCGCTCAGGATATTCTCAAAGTTCACGACAGAATGAACCGAAGCGATCTTCTGAAAAACGCTCAAAAGGGAAATCCCAAAAGCTGCACCGAATGCCACTCTGAGCAGAAAGGACTGAATCTTTCCGCGGCGCTGCACGGTTTTCACGCCAATTATCTCACTGACCGCAATGCGGATACCTGTACCGCGTGCCATCCCGCAGGCGAAAACAGCCCGACCCAATGTTTCAGAGGCATTCACCATGAGATAGGCTTTGATTGCAGCAATTGCCACGGCATATTGGAAGATCACGCGATCAGCCTTCTGCTCGCAGAAAAGCAGGCTGGCAAAACAGCCGCAGACAGACTGCTGAAGCATCTGAAACCGAAGGCAAAAAAGACTGTTGCCGAAATCAGTCCGAGAAAACCCTGGATTCAGGAGCCGGACTGTCTCAACTGTCATGCAGACTTTCAAGCCCCTGAAACCGATACTTCATTTAATTTGTGGACAAGAGATGAGAAGCAGTTGTACCGTCTGAGAAGAGATGACGCAGGAATAATGTGTGCCGCCTGCCACGGCGCGCCCCATGCGCTTTATCCGGCAAAAAATATTTTCGGCGATGACAGGGACAATATCGCGCCCATGCAGTATCAGAAAAATCCCTATCCCATTGCGGCAAACAAGAATTGCAAGGTCTGCCACACCGTGGATATGACAGAAGAAGTTCATCATCCCAATTCATTGAATATGTTCAGAAATGTCCGATAGGAGACATTCCGACATCTCGTTCCCACGCTCTGCGTGGGAATGCAGCCCGGACGCTCCGCGTCAGATGTTTTCAAATCCGGAGTGCGGAAATGGAGCGATTTTTCGCAAAAAACGCTCCGCTTATTTTTGCACTCCGGAATGCCGCTCCCATGCAGAGCGTGGGAACGAGAAAATTGTAGAACGGGTTTGAAACCCGTTTTACGGAACGAAATGTGAGAAACGAGGTAAAAATGATCCGCTATAAAATCCATCCCATTGTGATGGGGACAAAAATTTTTGACAAGAGCATGATGACGTATCAGCACGGTTACGGCGAGAAATACACCATCCCGATTTACTGCTGGTATGTCGAAGGCGGAGACCGGAACATCCTTGTGGATACCGGAGAAATGAATCCGATACAGTCTGCGGACAGGGAAACAGCCATCGGCGGAAAAATTTATACGTTTGAAGCAGGATTGGCGCGGTGGGGTCTGAAGCCCGAAGACATTGACATCGTTATTCATACGCATCTGCACAATGACCATTGCGAAAATGACTGCAAATGCCTCAACGCTGAATTTTACGTGCATGAGAAAGAATTAGAGCGGATTCACAATCCTCATCCTTTGGATTTCCGCTATCTCGAAGACTACATTGAAGATGTTGAGGAAAACGGGCAGATAAAACTGGTCAGCGGCGATCAGGAAATTGCTCCGGGGATACGAGTCATTCACACGCCCGCGCACACGGAAGGCGGTCTCACGGTGATGATAGAAACCGAAAAGGGGACAGCGGCTATCACGGGATTCTGCGTTATTGAGGAAAACTTCCATCCGCCCAAAGAGATAAAGGCGATGGAAATGGAAGTCATTCCGCCCGGAACGCATGTAAACGTGTATGAGGCTTACGATATTCTGATGAAAGTGAGAAAACAGGCTGACATTCTGATTCCGCTTCATGAGCCTCGATTTGCTTCTATGGAGACGGTATAATTTTTTCAACAGGGGCGGCGGCGCGCCCCTGCTCACTCCTCTTCCTCCCGTAATTTTTCTATGGATTCATTCGGTCCCAGTACAATCAGAATATCACTGTCTTTTAATACGTACTGGGCTGTGGGAATCATATTTAAACGGTCCGGCACCAGCTCTTTTACGGCGATAATCTGAATGCCGTATCGGTTGATCAGGTTTAATTCCCGCAGACTTTTGCCGACAAAATTCGAGGAAGGCGCAAGCTGAACTATGGAATAGCCTTCAATAAACGGCAGGTAATCCAGCATATTCGGATTGTGCAGACGCTCCCCGACAGAAATTGCCATGTCTTTTTCAGGAAAGAAAATCTCTGTTGCGCCGATTTTGTGGAGAATGCGCCCGTGCGACTCGCTGATAGCCATTGCCAGCAGCCGATTGACGCCGATGTCGTTCAGGTTGAGCGCTGTGAGAATGGAATTGCTCAGAATCGAGCCGATGCAGACCACCACCGCATCCATTTCTTTCAATCCCAATGCTTCCAACGCTTTGATATCTGTGCCGTCTGCAATCACCGCCTGACTCACATTGTCCTTGACTTCCTGCACACGCGCCGGATTTTTGTCAATGGCAAGCACATCATAGCCTTTGCCGTAAAGGTGTGTTGCCAGATAAAAACCGAAATTCCCAAGCCCTATCACTGCAAACTGTTTCATCTTTTTTCCTCAACAATCAGACTGCCGCATTGAATTTTATACCGATTGGCTTTCAAAAAATACGTTTTATGATGCGGAAAACGCTTCGCTTATTTCCGCACTCCGGATCCGAAAGCACCGGTTTTGAAAGCCGATTCGTATGATTTCCGATCTCCTATCCCACCATAATATTTTCTTCCGCATAGGAATAACGCGATATTTTCTGGCGGCTGATGGCAATGCCGATGACTAAGGGACCGAGACGACCTATAAACATGATAAATGTGATAATCAGCTTTCCGGCAGTGGAAAGATGCGGCGTGATGCCTGTTGAAAGCCCTACGGTACCGAACGCGCTGACGGTTTCAAATAAAATTTCCAGAAATTTTCCTCGGGACTGAAAATGCGAAACCTGTCCCACTTCGGTCATTAAAAGAAATATGACACCGAGGGAGATGACAAACATGCTGACCATCACGAGACTGAGCGATTTCCATATATCGGATTCGGGAATGCTGCGATGGAAAATTCGGGGACGGGCATGACCGAAGACACGGGAGATGCCGAGCAGAATGAGACTTCCGGCGGTTGTAGTTTTGACGCCGCCGCCGCAGGAACCGGGAGACGCGCCGATGAACATCAGTACGATAATGAAAAAAAGCGTTCCATCGGTCATTTCGCCGATGGGCAGGGTGTTGAATCCTGCGGTTCTCGCGCTCACGGACTGAAAAAACGCGGCAAGCACCCGTCCGGAAAACGACAGGGGCGCGAGCGTATTCCGCCATTCCGTCAGCAGGATCATAAGCGTTCCCAGCATCAGCAGGATGGCGGTGGATGACAGCACCAGTTTGGAATGAAGACTGAGGCGTGACCATCTCCGGTGCCTGAAGGAAAAGCGATGTTTCAGTTCGGAAAGCACCGGAAAGCCGATGCCGCCGCTGATAATGAGAAAAGAGAGCGTCAGATTGATCACCCAGTCTTCACAATAACTTACAAAACTCTCCGAAAACATGGCAAAGCCTGCATTGCAGAACGCACTCACCGAATGAAAAATCGAAAGATGCAAAGCCTCAGCCGCGCCGAATTTCGGAACAAAGCGGAAAAAAAGTATCAGCGCGCCCAGCCCCTCGATGAGGAGCGCGAACAGCATCACATCAAATACAATGGAAGAAGGGCTTTGCTCCTTGCTGTGCGTAAATGTATCCTGTATGACAATCCGCCCTGTGAGGCTCAGACGCCTGCCTGCAAGGAGCAGAAACAGCGTGGAAAGCGTCATAATTCCCAGTCCGCCCAACTGAATGAGAATGAGGATCACAATCTGTCCGAACCATGTCAGCCGGGTTACTATATCAAATACCGCAAGCCCTGTTACGCAGCCTGCGGATGTGGCGGTAAACAATGCGTCTGCAAATCCGATAGCGCCGCCGGTCGAGGCTGCGGGCAGCAGCAGCAGCATTGCGCCTGACAGCATCAGAAGCGCAAAAGCGATAATGGAGATGCGCGCCGGCGAGTGCAGGATCAATCCGGAAAAAAAAGAGGTCAGCGCGTTATTCTTTTGTCTGCTCACACAAACTTTCCTCTCAGGTCAAAACACATCATAACAATATGTTATCTGATTTTTCAGGTAACGGTGCAGAAAGGAGTGATTCGCTGCTGTCATTCCTGTCATTCTGAGCGTGGCGAAGAATCTCTTATTATAACAGCGTATTGCAGAAATGAGATTCTTCGCTACGCTCAGAATGACACATCGCGCTCAGAATGACACATCTGCCCGGGCAATTATTGCAGGGAAATATAAAATAGAAAATGAGAAAACGGTGATCTGAAAACAGAGAGAGAAATAACGTGTCAGGGTAACTTCCGACATCAGATCGGAAGTTACCCCTTCACGCCGGAGGGGAGGGAATTGGTTTGTCAACAACAGCTACCGGCTTGAACTTTCAAGACAAAAAGCGCTCAACCTATTTCTTTTCAGGTTTTGCTTCGCCTTCTTTTACTTCTTTTTCGCCTTCTTCGCCTTCTTTTGCTGCTTCATCATCAGCAACCGCGCCTTCTTCTTTCTGAACTTTTTCTTCTTCAGCCGCCGCCGGTGCTGCCGGATCAGCCGGTGTTGCCTGATCAGCCGGTGCCGCTACTGCGGGTTTGTCCGTTGCAGAAACCGGAACTGCATTTATCACTTGAACTGCACATATTGCAAAGATAAAAGCTACAATCACAATCAGACTTTTTTTCATGGTCTTTCTCTCCTTCATTTCGTTATCTTTATTTTTTCATGTACTTTCATGTAGCTGCACATTTTTCAGATATTCCAATTCCCGATATAAATGGCTTTATTTAACAACCGAAACTCCGCTTAACAGTTCAGCCTTTGTTTGCCTCCTTGTAACTGCCATTTCCCGTGAAAATTCAAATTACCGCGATTTTTCACGAATGTTTTATACAGCAAGATTTGTGCCACACATACAACTATCTGATTTTTATATATTAGGCTGACAATATTGAACAGCATCGGAATTTACAGTTCCTGTTATTGCAGAAAAAGAAATAAAAAAAGCTGAATATACGAAAAAAAAAGAATTTAACTTATTTAAATAATATTATATTTTTTGAATAAGAATTTTATATTCCGTTTTTTTTATCTATCGGAACTCAGACTGCTTAATTTTCCGACAAAGCCCGTCAGCCACATGCCGCTGCCTTTATTTTAACGTGAGTTCGACATAAACGCTGTATTTCCCCCTTTTTTAAGGGTCCCGGGCTGAAACAGACAGGGGATTTCAGGCGGCTGCACAGAAATCCCCCCTGCTCCCCTTTAGAAAAGGGAGGGCAGAAAGCTGCTGATTTGATTAATTAATTTCTTACATCGAACTCACGTTATTTTATAAAAAAAATGGGAACGCCTAAAAAGGAAATTTATTTTTTGTTGTCTTTTGAAACAAAGTGATTACATTTAACCCCGAACTTATAAAAACAAACTTCTGTCAGCAACAGACGGTATCGTTACGGTATCGTTTCAGTTAAAAATTGTGTACGGAATGAGACATGATAACTTTTCGACAGCGGTACAGAAGCAGGTGATTCGGAAGTCTCATTTTTTGTTTTTTTGCCGCAGACGCACACAGACGGACACAGACAGATATCTGAAAGCGGAATACGGCATACATGCAGAAAATAT
>DZCT01000721.1 GCA_022736535.1 Desulfatirhabdium butyrativorans
TCTCACTTCCCACTTCCCGCTTCTCACTTCCCACTTCCCGCTTCTCACTTCCCAACAGTTCCGCAACGCCGGTCAGAAACCGTTCTCTGTCTAATTTGACTTCATAACGGTTATAGCCGCAGCGCTCGGCTTTTTCCCGGTCTTTTTCAGAATCCAGCGCGGTCAGCGCCATCACCCGAATGTCTTTCATCTGCATGTTTTGGCGGACATGCTTTACAAATTCCCAGCCGTCCATGACCGGCATCTCAAGATCGGAAACAATCAGGTCAAACGCAGACGCTGCCATGCGTTCCAGCGCCTGCGCGCCGTTTTCCGCGGTGACAACTTCATAACCGTCTGCTTCCAGATAGCCTTTGATCAGTTGCCTGAAAAAGGAAATGTCTTCTGCCACCAGCACCTTTTTTTTCGGAGAGCTGAAATGAGCGCCGGGAGGGCCGGGCGTCCCGAAAAAATTCATCCGGCGTTCGGAAAACCATTCCGGTTCGATTTTTTCCACTAAACGGTAAATATCTATAAACAGCGTCATTCTGTCCTGAATCACCGCAGTGCCCAGCAGTCCGTCTGCCATATAACTTTCCACATTCAGTTCAACGCCTGTTTCTTCAATGTCAACCAGTTCGGATGCCAGCAGCCCCAGCGGCCGTTTGATATATTTGGGCAGAATGAGGAACATCTCATCTTTTCCCATCCCCGGAGAAACCCCCAGAACTTTCTCCAGACGGAGAATGCGTGTGGAAACCCCGTTGACGGTGATAAATTCTTTTTCTCCCACATAGCTGATCTCTGAGGCAGAGATGTGTTCGATGCGCCGAATCAGGGGCAGGGCCATGGCAAACTGTTCTTTTTCGCCGTATCTGAAAAGCAGCACGGTCTGTTTTTCATCATCGCTTCCGCGTTCCGTCTCCGGCATGAACTCGCCGCGTCCGTCAAATTTTATGCCGGCATGAGCGGCGATCCCTTCTGTATCGAGAATCAGAGAGACATTCCCGTCGCCCATGACCGTTGCCCCGGAATAGATGTTCAGGGATTTTAAGCAGGGGTGCATGGGCTTGACCACGATTTCTTCTGTTCCGATCACCCGGTCAATGATCAGACCGAAACGCTCGTTTCCGGCTTTGAGTACGGCAAAGCTGAGGGAGTCGGGGAGTGATCCGGGTTTCGGGTTTCGGGTTTCGGGGTCAGAGGCGTCGCCCCGAACCTCGAACCTCGAACCCCGAACCTTTCTCAATTCGGGATATCTCAGCACTTCCGACAGCCGGATCATGGGCAGAAGCCTGTCTCTGAGCCGGAAAACCTCCTGATTGTCGGCAGCCTCTATTTGGGTTCTCACATCATCGTCATACAGACAGACCAATTCTACAAGGTTGA
>DZCT01000311.1 GCA_022736535.1 Desulfatirhabdium butyrativorans
AGTGTATTACAGAAACAGAGATTCTTCACTTCGTTCAGAATGACACCCCGAAATCTGTTCTGCACCGCTACCAAAGTTTTTTTCTCTGCGTTCTCTGCGTGCTTTGCGAGAGATAAAAAATTCAGCCGCTTATTTCCGATAAAGTCTAATGAAAAAAATCAGAGAGGCACTGAAGGAAATTTTTGAAATCTGATGTCATGCAAGGAGGCTAAGATGAAACGGATATTTTTTACGGCAATTTGTGTATGCCTGATTTTTTCAGGCACGGGCTATGCAAAAACCTACAAAATCGGCACGGCTCCGTGGATAGGTTTTTCTCCGAATAACGTGGCGGATGCAAAGGGATTTTGGAAGCTTCACGGAGCGGATGTCAAAGTTGTCAATTTCAGCAATGCTCAGGAAATGCACAACGCACTTATATATAAGCGGATTGACATTGCTCATGAAATGCTGGGAACATGGTGCGGACTGTACATGGACGATATTCCTCTGACAATGATCGCCGAATTGGGCTGGTCCCACGGAGGTGATAAAATTATCATCAAAAAGAAGATGGAAACATCGGGCATGAAGGGGCAGAACATCGGAATTTACAACAGCACGCCTGCCGTAATCTTCTTTCTTAACAAATATCTTGCAGCAAATCAGATGAAACTGTCAGATGTCAGACTTGTTGAAATGGAACTTGAAGGACTGGCAGACAATTTCATTGCAAACCGTTTTCAGTTTATTGTGAACTGCGATCCTGCGGCACTGCGCGCCGAGAGACAGGGAAACGGGAAAGTGGTTGCTTCTTCAGCTTCATATCCGGGGTGCATCCCGGAAGGTTATGCGGTCAGAACAGATGTTTTAAAACAGATTCCCAAAGATGATCTTGCAAAAATTTTCAAAGGCTGGATTGAAGCTGTAAAATGGATTAAAGATGAAAACAATTGGGAAGAATACAAACAGATTTTAAATACAAAAACTTTTGAGGTTGAAAAACCGTATTCAGATGAGGATTTGAAACAGATGGTTGATGCGGTTCGTATTCATGATGAAAAGATGCTTTTGGAAAGAAACAAAGACCGCGGTGATCTTTTTCTATGGCTGAATGAAGTGAAAACCATGCTCAAAGAGAACAACCTGCTGAAAAAAGACTTCAAACCGGAAGAGATTTTTGATAACAGTGCCATCAAGGAAGCCTTGCAGTAGAATTCAATAGCTGAGGGGTCGGGGTGTTTTTTATAATATCCTGATAAGATATGTTATTTCAGGCGGAGCGTTCCCTGTCATTTCGAGCGGAGCGAGAAATCTTTTTTTCCATAAGTATAAGATTTCTCCTCACTTCGTTCGTCGAAATGACAGTTTCAGGAAAACTCCCCGACCCCTCAAATAACTTAAGGAGGAAAAAGATGAAAAAAGCAGTGATTCCCAGTTTAATAGCAGCCCTGCTGTTTCAGAGCATGGTTTACGCACAGGACACAATTAAGATAGGTGTTGACACCCCGCTTACCGGCGCAGGCGCCACCCCGGGTCAGTATCTTCTGTGGGGCGTTCTGATTGCGGTGGATGAAGTCAATGCCGGCGGCGGAATTCTGGGCAAAAAAATAGAACTTCTTGTCATGGATGATGAAACCGATCCTCAGAAAGCTGTTGCCAATATTAACGAATTTGTTAAAAAGAAAGTGGCGGCGGTTCTCGGACCGGTCAACAGCGGAAATGCGGCTGCGTTTATTCCTATCCTGCAAAAAGAACGTATTCCCAACATGTTAGTGATTGCAAGTGCTGCCAAACTTACTAAACACTTTGAAAATGAAGAGAAAAATTACATTTTCAGAAGCTCGCCTTCCGACAGCGGACAAATTCAGATGCTTGTCCGATGGGCTGCCGAAAAATACAAAAAAATCGGTCTCGCAAATGATACAAGCGGCTACGGCAGATTCGGCAGAGAAACCATTCTGGAAAACTTAAAAGAGCATCATCTTGCGCCTGTTGAAATGACAGAATTTCAATTAGGCGATATAACTATGAGTTCTCAATTGGAAATGTTGAGAAAAGCAGGGGCTGAAGCTGTGGCTGTTGTATCTCTGGGAGCCGAAATCGCCAATTTAGTTAAAACTGCCGACAAAATCGGCTATCATCCGATCTTTTTCGGTCCGTGGACCTTTTTCCACTATGAACTGTCAAGGATTCCGACAAATCTTTCCGACGGGCTTGCGGGCGTTTTAGCCGCAACGGCAAATGACAGCGAAAAAGCAAAAGAAATAGACCGGATTTTAAGAGACAAATATCTTCAGGCAGATTATTATCCCTTTACTTTTGTGGCGGTGTCTTATGAAGGCACAATGCTGATGCTTGATGCAATCAAAAGAGCCGGTTCTACAGACGGAGAGAAAATAAGGGATGCTTTGGAGGATACCGAGAAATTTCAGGGAATCAGCAAGGTTTTCATAAAGCCTTTCAGCAAGACCGATCACGAGCTTTACAATGCTGATGACATGTTTCTCGCTGTGTGGAAAGACGGAAAAGTCGTCAGACTGGAGAACAAACCATAGCCGTTTTTTGTTTGCCGTTCCGAGTTTATGCAGAATCCGGAGAAACCGTCTAAAGGCGGAACTGTAAATGTATTCTATTTACCGCCCTGTGTACTTTTAAAGGAAAATCTCATGAGCATATTCAAAAGAATCAGCCTGAAAATGGAAGGCAAGGTTCTGCTTTATTTTATTGTCATGATTCTGATTGTTGTTTCACAGGGATTTTTCGGAGTCCGAAATATTTCCACTGTCAATATGCGTTATGAAGACCTTTGGAAGTCTTTTTATGATGTAAGCAAAATAGAAGACAATGTGACAGCCCTGCGCTTAAAGGTTTTTCAGTTTGTCGGCACCGTCAAACCCGAAGAAATGAAGATATTGCAGGAAGATATCGGTCTTATTTCCAAAGAGATCATGGCGGGTTTGGAAAAATATCCGCAACTGGGCGAGGCAAAAAGGCTTTCTGCCGAATGTATTGAAGAATACAGAAAAATTATGCAACTGCATGATGAATATTTTCAGACGAAAAAAGCCTATGATCTGCTTTACAGCGATTCACAGAAAAATTTTCAGATATTGAAAAATATGATTTCAAAGCACAAGGATAGGGTACGGAATGAAGCAAAACAGATTGCAGATAAGAGCTGTTCGGATGCGATAAAATTCACAGACATTGCTTTAATAATATGTCTGAGTGTCAGTATTGTCAGCGGAATATTTATCAGACGCTCGGTCATCAATCCGATTCGCCGGGTGATTTCAGGGCTTGAAAATGCTTATAAGGAAATGGCGGGGACTTCCGAACAGTTGGCGGAAATCGGAAAACAGCTTGCACATGGGACTTTGATGCAGGCAGAATTTTTGAAAGAAACGACTCTGATTCTTGAAGAAATCAATTCAGGAACTCAGCAGAGTGCGGAAAACGTCGGCAAGGCGGACAATATTGTAAAGGGTTCTGCAAAAAGCATTAAAGAAACAGGCAGTTCTATGACGCAGTTAATGCAGTCCATGCAGGAAATATCTCATGCCAGCCGGGAAACTCAGAAAATTATCACAACAATTGACGGCATTGCATTTCAGACCAATCTGCTGGCGTTAAACGCGGCCATTGAAGCTGCCAGAGCCGGCGCGGCAGGAGCGGGATTTGCCGTTGTTGCCAACGAAGTCAAAAATCTTGCCATGAAGTCCGCAGATGCAGCCAAAAATACAGCCGGAATTATTGAAATTACGGTGAAAAAAGTTCATGAAGGCTCGGCGTCGGTTTCAAAAGCCGGTGAAACATTTTTTAAAATAGAATCAGATGCTTTCAAGGTCAGTGAACTGATAAGCGAAGTTGCGGAAAATTCAGATGGACAGATTAAGAGCGTCAGCCGGATTAACAACAGCATTTCCGAAGTGGAAAAATTGGTTTCCCGGAATGCGTTAAGCGGCGAGGAATTGGCAAGCACTTCCGAAAGAATGAACGAACAGAGCATCAGAATGAATGAATTTATTGGAGAATTAGTATCCTTAGTCGGCAGAAATTCACTTATCTGACTCGTAGGGTGGGCATGAAATGCCCACCGACAAGATATACGGTGGGCAACAAGTTGCCCACCCTACAAAGAAGGTTTCATTTATGATTGCAATCATAGACTATGACGCGGGAAACCTGACAAGCGTGGCGCGGGCGGTTTCACATATCGGTTTCAAATGCCTCGTGACCAACAATATCAGGGAAATCGCAGACGCGGAGCGAGTCATTTTTCCGGGCGTGGGCGCGGCAGGTTCGGCAATGGAGAGCCTCAAACGTCTCGGACTCGACGTTGCGATAACAGACGCGTTCAATGCCGGAAAGCCCATGCTGGGAATCTGTCTCGGCACGCAGATTATCATGGGATACAGCGAGGAAGACCGCGGCACGCCCTGTCTCGGCGTTATCAGCGGAAAGACCCGCGCCTTTCTGACAAACATGAAATCCCCGGACGGCAGTTCTTTGAAAATTCCCCATATCGGCTGGAACAGTGTCAATGTGAGAACATCGCATCCGGTGCTTTCAGGCATCCGAGAGACAGATGAATTTTATTTTGTCCACAGCTTCTATCCCGCGCCGGCAGACTCCGCGCATGTTTTCGGAGAAACAGACTACGGCATCAACTTTGCCTCTGTTGTCGGATTCCGAAATATCATCGCCACCCAGTTTCACCCGGAAAAAAGCGGGAGACCGGGACTTTCTTTATTAAAAAACTTTTGCGAGTGGAAACCATGTTAAGCAAGCGAATCATTCCCTGCCTGGATGTGAGAGAAGGAAAAACCACAAAAGGCATTAAATTTCAAAACAATATTGACATCGGCGATCCGGTGGAGATGGCTCGGTTTTACTATGAAGCCGGCGCGGATGAAATCGTGTTTTACGACATCACGGCATCCCATGAAAAACGGGATATTATGATCGAGGTGGTCCGGCGGGTGGCTGAAACCATTTTTATTCCTTTTTCCGTGGGCGGCGGCATTCGCACGGTTGAAGACATGCGCGCGGTGCTGCTTGCCGGCGCGGAAAAAATCAGCGTCAATTCCGCGGCAGTCAAAAATCCCGAAATTATCTCACAGGGCGCGAAAGCTTTCGGCAGTCAATGCGTTGTGCTGGGCATGGATGTCAAAAAAGTTGAGAAAAGCGAGAAAATTCCTTCGGGCTATGAAATGGTGATTAACGGCGGCAGAACTTACATGGGCATTGACGCGCTGCAATGGGCAATCCGAGCGCAGGAACTCGGCGCGGGGGAAATCTGCCTCAATTCCATTGACGCGGACGGCACGCAGGAAGGCTATGAACTCACGCTGACCGCCCTGATTTCCCAGCATGTTGATATTCCGGTGATAGCATCCGGCGGCGCGGGAAAACCCGAACATCTCGCGGATGTGCTGACAAAAGGAAAGGCAGATGCCGCGCTGATTGCCTCCATGACGCATTACGGCACTTATACGGTCAGGGAAATCAAATCATATTTAGATGCACAGGGAATAAAAGTCCGTCAGAATTGGTAACAGCGCTGACGCTCCTGTGGGTACTGCCCCTCACTGTCTGAACCCTGATTCACCTGATTAAAGGATTGAGGGATTTCTGTCAAGCCTTTCAGACTTGATGAACTTGACAGAAGCGGTGTGTACGGGCAGAACAGAAATCCTGTAAATCCTATAATCCTTTAATCAGGGTTCAGACAGTGTTAAGGAATCAATCTTTATGAAAGTTTTAGTCATCGGCGGAGGCGGCAGGGAACATGCCCTTGTATGGAAAATCGCCCAGAGTCCGAAAGTCGAAAAAATATACTGCGCGCCCGGAAATGCGGGCATCGCAGAACTGGCAGAATGCGTTTCCATCAGCGCGGAAGATATTGACCGTCTGCTTGACTTTGCCAAATCGGAAAAAATCGGTCTCACGGTTGTGGGACCCGAAGGACCGCTTTCCAAAGGCATTGTTGATCTTTTTGAAGAACACGGTCTGAGAACCTTCGGGGCAAGCAAAGCCGCGTCAGAAATCGAATCGAGCAAATCTTTTGCAAAGAATCTGATGAAAACCTACGGCATTCCCACTGCCGAGGGACAGACCTTCACAGATTACAAAACAGCTGCCGCATTCATCCGCA
>DZCT01000008.1:0-4462 GCA_022736535.1 Desulfatirhabdium butyrativorans
TTCAATCATGTTTTCAGGATTCCATTTGTTCAGCCCCGTCCACGAACTGCCGTTATATGCGTAAATTCCGTTAGCACCGAAATCCGCAGCGATTCCGCCTTCCCATGCGACAATATCTTCCGCATCCCAGCCCATAATGCCTGTCCATGCAGCGCCGTCATACAGCCAAAGCCCGTTTGCGCCGAAGTCCGCCGCCAGCTTGTTCTCCCAAGAAATGATTTTCTCAGGATTCCATCCGACAATGCCTTTCCATTGTGCGCCGTCATAGAGATAAAGCCCGTTTGCACCGAAATCCGCTGTCAAATGACTTGTCAGGCGTTTGATGCCGTTGCCGGTCAGTGAGACATTCAGTTTGGCGACCTCCGAATCGTCTGAAGCAATTTGAATGCTCGCGCTGTTTTTGCCCAATGACGCAGGCGTAAAAACCACGTTAAATGAGGCAGTTCCAGATGCGGCGATGGTCTGCCCGGAACACTTGTCATTCAATATTCTGAACGCCGATGCTTCAGTTCCGGTAAGCGTGACCGAAGTGATTTTTATCGCCGAATTTCCGGTATTTTTTACCGTAAAAGTCTGCGCCGAAGATGTCTCGCCCGAAGTGACATTGCCGAAACTGTGACTCTTGGGTGACACTTCCATCTGCTTGACAATCGGCTCACCTTCATCTACCGATGTAGAAAAAGTCATCATCACATCTTGCTTGAATGAGGGAAGATTGACTCTCAAAACGCCGTTTTCCGGAACAGCTTCTGTTTCTTCAATTTTGCCGTTTTCGGCGCGGGTATCCCAAAATTCAACATGATAGGTAAGACCGGACAAGACGCCGCTCACGCTTGCGGCAAGCCCGCTGACCGTTCCGGATGACTTCCGTGTATCGTGAAGGAGATAAACAAGCCCCTGCCTGCCGTCAGATGAGGCAAAGATGTTCACATATTCCGACCTGCTGCCGGAAAGCGAGACATTCCGCTCCCACGGGACGCCGGCAAGCGAGTCAAATTTTATCCGGGTTTTGGCAAAGAAATCAGCCATATTTTTCTGATAGCTCCACATGGTTTCAGTGAGCATGGGACCCCGGTATTCAAGGGGTTTTCCGGGCCATCTCAGGGGCATACCCGCCGCGCCCGAGGCAAATTCCGCCCACAGAATATTGTGGAAAGTCTCTTCATCCTGCGCTTCGCTATATTTTGTCGAATACGCATCAATATCAATGGGACCGAATTCAAGGTCAAATACGGGTCTTCTGTCTGTCGTGTTTCCCGTCATGTATCGGATGAGCCTTCCCGAATCTAACGCGGGGCGGATGGTCGGATCGCTGTCGCCTGCGAGGGGCGGTTCTTTCACGGCTTTTGTGTAGTTGTGAATGCCCGCAAAGTCAAAATAATCGCTCAACAAGACAAAATCCTTGCGGTCAAACTGAGGCTGCCACTCCACAGATGAGACAAAAATCATGTTGTTTTTGTCAATACTCCTGAGATAAGCGAGCAATTCCTTTATCCACTCGATCCGCACGGTTTTTCCTTTGTCCCAATCCGCATCTCTTTGGGCAAAGGTGTCGTTATCCCACTCATTCATCATTTCCCAGCCGAAGAAATTGGAGTGGTTCTTCACGACATTATACAGCACTGCGAGATATTTCTTCTGCACAGCTCTGGCAAAGGCATTGCTCACAAATTCATCAGATGAGGAAATCGGACCGCCGTTGGCAGAATTAAAGGCTGCGTAATTCCAATATTCTTTGTAGAAGTAGTTGTCAAAGGGAGTGATGGTCACATAGATGTTGTACTGCGCGCAGAGATTCAGAAAATCATCAAGGAATTTCAGCGTTTCATCAATGTAGTCATTTTCATTTGTCGTGGCAGGATAAGCGAGAAAAGCCACGCCGCTCGGAAAATAACGGTTTGTCTCGTTGGCAAAAGCAAGGTCTTCAATGAAGATTCTGAACAGGTTGACGCCTTTTTGAGACAAGCCCTGAACAAATTTTTCGGCGTTCCCGACTTCTTTGAAATCCGGATTCGACCAGTTCACAAGCGTTTGTCTTTCCGCATCCCATACCGGCAGGGTGTAAAGGTCTCGGATGTTCAGCCATGTAATGCCCCCGGGCTGTGTCACGGGCAGAAAAGGCATCCCGTTTTCATAGAGAAAATACCGGCTTTTCGGAGAAGCATAAATGCGCCCTTTTCCATATTCTTTGGCAGCCACCGGCGTGCTGAAGCTTACAGAATTGGATATGGGACCCAAATTTCCCGCGTAATCTTTTGCCCGCACAGCGATGTGATAAATTTTTGCGTCAGCAAGTCCCAATATTCTGAGTTCTTCATCAGTTCCGCAAACTTTGGGCATAAAAGAATTTTCATAGACAAGGGCGTTGTTCCAGTCGTCTTCTGAGACAATTGCCCCCTCAGTGCGATAGCGGATGAGATAACTCATTGCCTCGCCGTCCCAGCCGTTATCTCCCGGCGCGGTAAAAGAAATGAGGCATGAATAGGGCTGTATGTTTGCAACCGAAAGATCGCTGATACGGGAAGGAGATGTTGTATCTCCCGGCGGAATCAGATACAGCCTTGCATAATTGGCGGGACCTTTCAGACCATCGCCGAACCAGTTGAAAAATCTGTCAATTTCAAACGGACGATCCCAGACATCTTCATTGTAGGAAACATTTACTTCGCCGCCGTTGTCGTCTTCCACCGCAAGAATGTTCACCGACACCGGCTTTCCGGCAAGAGATTCCCAGTTTTTGACTCCCAGATGATGCCAGGGAACCGCGACTTCCGCAATATAGCCCTTGTCTTTATCAGAGGAGTCATTCACCGTGCCGTCTATGCTGACCGCTCTCTGTATCGCAGAGATTTTGCCGTAGTATTGCGTTTCCTGCTCATTCTTTCCTTTGTCAAAACGGTAGTGATTTCTGTTCACGCTGAAGGCAATGACTCGGTCAGAATCCTGCAAAACCGCATCCCTTGAGTTGTCAGGGTCAATATAAATCTCAACGCCGTCGTCATTGTAGTTTTCATAACTCTCTCCCCCAGAGTCATCCCAGAGGTAGTCATCGTCAACCTGTATGAAGAAATAGAGATTGTCCGCGTCATATTGAAACATCATGCGAATGCGATTGTCGTCTCTGTCGTATTTATATATCTCCTTGGCAAGAGACGAATCCCACTCGCCGACGCCTGATTTTCCGTCTATCACCGGCGTTCCGAAATTCGCCATGGCATCATAAAAAACAAAGCTTTCGCTCGTATCTTTGTGGTAGTAGCCGTTTTTGGCAGATGATGCCGTTCTCCTGGGCGCATCTGTACGCAACGATGCGGAATTGGACAAATAGCCGATATTTCCGGCAGCGTCTTTGGCTCTGACCGAGAAATGATAAAGAGCATTGCCTTTTAATCCTGAGATTTTAAATTTCTCTGCATTTCCGGCGAGTTTGGGAGCAAAAGTGTTCTCATAAGCAAAAGCCGCATTCCAATCGGCTTCTGAGACAATCGCCTGATTCGCATAACGGATAAGATAAGCAACTGCCTGTCCGTTCATGCTGTTGTCTCCCGGCGCTGTAAAGGAAAGCATGGCAGATGATGAACCCAGCGTTTCAGCCGAAAAGGCTGAAATACTGGCAGGGGGCGTCGTGTCGTTGCTGGACAGCAAGCAGATTCTTGCATAATTGGAAGGACCTTTTAAGCCGTCTTCTGACCACTTAAAATATCTCTCGTCTTCTCGGAGCGTCCCGTCATTGCCTTCAGTTACGACAATGTTGGCGGAGATATAAGAAGCAAGCGAAGGAGATATACCGAGAAGATTCCACGGAACAGCCGTTTCCACAACATATCCTGTGTCTTTGTCGGAAGGATTGTTGAGCGTTCCGTTTATGCCGACAGCTCTTTGAATTTTCGATATGTCTGCATAAAACTTTGTCGAACCGGCGTTGTTTCCGCTGTCGAATCTGTAGTGATTGCCGCCCGAGCTGAAGGCAATCACTCTGTCCGAATCCTGTAAAACCGAGTCCCTTGAGTTATCAGCATCTATATAGATTTCAACGCTGTCGCTCTGGTTATTTGCCCAAATGTCTCCCGAAGGATCATCCCAAAGGTTGCTGTCGCCGACTTCAATCGCGACATAGAGATTGTCCGTATCGTATTGGAACATGATAGTAATACGATGGTCTTCTTTGTCAAATTTATACATCGTTTTGGCAAGAGACAGGTTCCATTCGCCGGTTCCGAGTTTTCCGTCTATGACAGGCGTTTCATATCTCGCCATCGCGTCATAGGCGTAAAAGCCGCCGTCCGCCGCGGCTCCGGCTGCCGTTGCAGACAGCCAGAGAAGCATTCCTAAACAAAGAAGCGGGTTGATAGTTTTTCTCATTCTTTCCGTCATGCTACCTCCTTAGTTTAAAACAGTTAGTGTTTATTTTTTTCAGCCACGAATGAACACAAATTTGTTCACGAATAGAATCACACGAATT
>DZCT01000008.1:4562-25907 GCA_022736535.1 Desulfatirhabdium butyrativorans
TTTTTTTCAGCCACGAATGAACACAAATTTGTTCACGAATAGAATCACACGAATTTATTATTAAAATAATTTCGTGTTCTTTTCTTCGTGTTAAAAATTCGTGTCCATTCGTGGCAAAAAAACTAACGCTGTTATTTCCCGCTTGAAGCCGATGTATTATAAGGCTTCAAAAGTATTTTTGAAGACCATGAGACAACTCTCTTTCCGACATGAAAGAGAGATTTCAAAAGGGCTTTTCTGTCCGTCCAATACAGTGAAAATTGCTTATCCTCATAAACAGCCGTGAGACATGCGAGGTTGTTGGGAACAATGGCTTCATTCCAAAAAGGAAGTAATACAATTCCCTCCGCATGAAAAAATACTTTCCATATCTGTTTGAAAAACTTTAAAATTTTTCTCCGGCTGTAAGTCAGATGCAGAAAGGCATCGCCGAGTCGGGGCGTTCCGCCGTCCCAATGCAGCGAGACTTCCACAATTTTCGTTTGAGGAGAAATTTCCCGGATTTCTGCCGCAATCTTTGCCTCATAGTCAATGCCGTCATTGACGTAGTGATTGATTTCTCTGACAAGAAATACGGCTTCAGGTTTCTTGTTTTTCACAGCTTCATACTCGGCAAAAACCGCTTTCATGTCTTTTGCGCCAATAGCAGATCGCTTCATTTCTCTTTTTCCGAAATGCCCTTCAAAAAAATCCTCAATGCCTGAGACATGAAAAGAAAAAAGGTCTCGCCGTTTGATAATAAGCTGCCGGATTCCCATGACAATGCACTGAAGTAAAACCTTCATCGCGGCTTTTTTTCCTGAGTAAACAGAAAAGAAGTCAAGAAAATTTCTTGTTTCATAATACCGCAGAAAAGTAAAAGGTTTTCTCGCGCCCTGAAGCACATGCCAGATAAGCGAGTCATTTGAAATCACTACTTTTTTCCCGGTAAGTTTCTGTACCCGGTGACACCATTCGGAGTCATCCACATGAAGGAAATAATCGCGCCAAATTCCCACTTTATCAAGCAGATTCGTCCTGAAAGCAAAAGAATACGCGCCGGCATAACCGACTTCCCACACCCTTTCCATGTCTATGATATGATGCAATTCTCTTGCCTCACGGTGTAAAATATTGGCTTTCCATCCGAATCGGTCATGATAAAGGGTCCCGCCTGACTCATAGACCACTGAAGGATGCTCCAAATCCATCATCACGGAACCGGCAACAGTCACAGCCTCATTCTCAAGCAGCACTCTCACCAAATGAATCAGGGTGTATCTGTCAATTTGGGCGTCGTCATCTATGAGCCATGCAAGCGGGGAGCGATTCTCCTGATTCATTATGTATTTAAAAAAAGTGTTAAAACCGCCTGCGCCGCCTACATTTTCCTTATTCCTCAAAACGGTTACATGAGGAAATCGGGAAGCAAGCATGGCATCGGTTCCGTCAACTGAGGCATTATTCACCACAACTACTTTTATCTTTTCAGATGGATATGCAATTTCAGCGATTTGCTCCAGCAATATTGCGAGATAATCTTTTCGGTTGTAGGTGACAATGCCGACCGTCACCTCCGGCAGCGGCTCGGACACGGTATCACAGATGAAAATGCCTTTTGCCGTGACTTCTCCGCCTTTGGTGTCCGGTATGATGAGTTTTATATGAAAAGGCAGTTTGGGAGAAAGGTCTTTTTTTATCTCAAACTCGACTTCCCATTCGCACGGTTCATCAGCAGGATCAAGCACCCAAAACAGAGTAGGCGTGGGATTGCCGTATTGGTAAAGCGCGAGATAAAACCTTACCGATGAGGTATAAGTCATTCCGATCCGAAAATTCCGCTCAGGTTCGAGATAAACCCGATTGCCCCAGAATCCGCTTTTCAGGATAATCGGCTCATGAAAGAAATTGGCGGCGGAGATGCCTTTTCCTTTTCCGTTCTGCTTCAGCATATAAAAAGGATGATGAGATTCTATCTGCCAGAACAGAGATCGCTCGCTGAGTTCGTCAATGTCTAAATCAGGATATGCAAGAAGATTGTGCCAGGGAGCCGGTGTATGACTCATGTTTTTCTCCTAAATATCTCACTGTCAGGATTTATAACCGCCCGGATGTTTTTTATGCCAGTTCCACGCGGTTTCAATAATGGTTTCAAGGGCGGCAAAAGCGGGTTTCCATCCCAGTTCACTCATCGCCTTTTGACTCGAACCGATGAGAACTGCCGGGTCTCCGGCGCGGCGCGGCGTCACCTTTGAAGGAATCGCTCGTCCGGTGATTCTGTCTGCTGTCTCAATGACTTCTTTTACCGAGTGTCCTTCGCCGTTGCCCAGATTGTACTGTCCGCCGGGCATCCCGTCAAGCACTCGTTCTAACGCCAAAAGATGCGCCTGCGCCAGATCGGCGATGTGAATATAGTCACGGACACACGTTCCGTCTTTTGTGGGATAATCATCGCCGAAAATGCTCACCGACTCTCTTTGTCCGAGCGCAGTCTGAAGCACGAGCGGAATAAGATGCGTTTCCGGGTGATGATCTTCGCCTAATTCGCCGTCCGGGTCGGCTCCGGCAGCGTTGAAATAGCGCAACGACACGGATTTCAACCCGTAGGCGTTTCCGAAATCCGCCAGCATCTGTTCAACCATGAGTTTGGTTCTGCCGTAAGGATTGATGGGATGCTGAGGATGCGTTTCGGAAATTGGGATTTCAAGCGGCTCGCCGTAGGTGGCGCAAGATGAGGAAAAGATGAAGTTATTAATATTTTGCTCCTGCATGGTTTCAAGCAGCGTCAAAGGAGATGAGACATTATTGCGGTAGTATTTTGCAGGTTCTGTGACTGATTCGCCTACATAGCAAAACGCCGCGAAGTGCATCACCGCCGAGATTGGATAGGTTGAAAAAATCTGATTCAGCAATTCCCTGCTGCTCATTGAACCTTCAAAAAAAGGTCCCCACTTTACGGCTTCCCGATGACCGTAAACGAGGCTGTCAAGGACAATAGGCTGATAGCCGTTCTTTGACAGATACTTGCACATATATGAGCCGATATATCCGGCGCCGCCGACTACGAGAATATTTCTCATGGATGTCTCCGAGTTTTTTTTGCCACGAATAGACACGAATTTTAACCACGAAAGCAGTGAAAGGCACGAAAAAAATTTATGTCCTCCATAGTTCTAGTTCCCACGCTCTGCGTGGGAATGCAGTCCGGACGCTCCGCGTCCGCTCACAGCAATTCACAAATTCGTGTGCTTTTATTCGTGAAAAATTCGTGTTCATTCGTGGCAAAAAATCACACACACATTCTATAATTTGTTTTTATGAAAATAAACAATTTTTTTTACGCTCTCCCACTTAAAATTTTCAAAAAAATATTTGGGACTGGTGAGCGATTTGAAAACCGCTTTGGCAATCAGGCGTCTCAAACTGTTTATCGGAATGATCCAATCCCTTATTTTATAAATAAATAAAAGGGCTTTCCAACCTCGTGAGCGACAGATATTGTTTAACTCGGTCTCTTTATCTCTTACTACCGATTCGAGATGTCCGATGTAGGCGTCTTTATCTCGTATCAGCGATTCAAGATGTCCGATGTAAGCCTCTTTGTCTCTTACTACCGAATCAAGATGCGCGATATAGGCGTCTTTATCCCGCATTGCAGTATCCAAATTTCCGATATAGACGTCTTTATCTCTCACCAAGTTGTTTAAATTTACGATCAGTTCATCTTTTGCCGTCATCAGGTCTTCAAAGTTTTTGACATGCGTGTGCATTCCCTTGATGTATTCCTGATGACTTGCCAACTGCGTTTGTGCATTCAGAAGCGCGACATCTTTTTCCGCAACAATGTAGTCAAGGTTTTCAATATAGGTTTTCTGATGCTTGTTGCAGATATATCGGATCAGATAATTCCGGTTTTCCGGCATGTTGCAGGTAGTAATCATGGAGCCTTCCGCGACTCGGTAGTCAAACAGCACTTCTTTGACAAGATGAAATTTCCAGCCTCTTTCCATCGCGCCGATCCACAGGTCCCAGTCTTCATATCCCATGATGCCCATGTCGTTGTCATAGCCGTTTCCTTCTTCCCATATCCTTCTTCTGTATGCCGAACATGCCTCAAGAAGATTTCCCAAGAGTATTTTCCGCTTGTCAAATGCCTGCATCTCCCAGACGCCTTCTCTCGCGCCGAAGAATTGGGCATAGCCATAGACCACGCCGATTTCCGGGTGATTATCCAATATCTCAACCGCGTTGCTCATATAATGCGGGCGGATTTTATTGTCTGCATCCAAGGGCAAAATATATTCGCCTCTTGCAATCCGGACGCCGCTGTTGCGCGCGCCGCCCAAGCCCTGATTTTCCTGATGAATAATCTTTACTCTCGGATGATTTCGGAAGCGTTCTTCCAGCGTTCTGAAGATTTGCTGCGTTAAGATGTCCGTAGAACCGTCATTGACAATAATCATTTCATAATCTTCAAATGTGGATTTCAGGACGCTCTCAACCGCATCGTTCAAAAATTCTCCCTGATTATAGCAGGGAATAACGACTGAAATTCTGACAGTTATATCTGATTTTTGATTCATAAAATGACTCCGTTAAGTCTGAAAAAGTTTCTCACAAAGACGCAAAAAGACAAAGGCTAATTTTTTCTTTGCGATCTTTGCGAGAAACATCAAACTCTAATATATCGGCTTCAATATGAAGATAAACTCATAAGCATCGGCGTACTTTTCCAATATTTCAAACTTGATATTCAGCTTATCCTGCATGAAATCCAACATTCCTAAAAAATTATCCTCAACAAAAACATGATAGTGAATGGCGTATTCCATATCGTAAAGCTTCTTTGCTTCCGCAAAAGCATCTTCAAAGTTCTGTCTTTTGCCTACTTTGACGACCCATTCCCAGAAATGATTGAAATCAATCAGTTTTCTGTCAAATTCTTTTGCTAAATAATCGTTGGCAAAGTGTTCGACAGGCGTAACTTCACGGTCTTTGTCAAAAGCAGATTCACTTCGCATGTTGGGCAATGCGAGATAAATAACGCCGGTGTATTTCTTAACAACCCTGTGAAATTCCTTCATCGCCTGAATCGGATTTGCCGCATGTTCAAGCAGATGATTGGCAATGAGAAAATCCTGAGCAGCATCCGCTATCACAGATAAGTCTTCGGCGGACGCGACAATATCCGGCTGCACCAGCGCATTCTGTTCGAGTTCCTGATAATGCGCTTTCAGCGTGTCAAGTGGCTTGCGATCTACATACTGAACGCTTGCTGAAGCCGTGTCCACCGGCAGCGGATTGTGTAGTGCGCCGATTTCAATTCCCTTTCCTTTGATATATTTGCTCGCAAGCGACTGTCTTGAAATGACTTCAACTTGTTCTTTTACTTCAACTTGTTCTTTTACTTCAATTTGCGATAACTCATGAGCAATCTCCGGCTTCTTAGAAATGACTTCATGCAGAACTGCCTTCAGTCTCTCGGAACGAATCAGCGTGGTGTGCTGGCTTCTTGCCTTATGAAAGGCAGCCGCGCCCATTTTTTGCCTGAAAGCGGCATCTTCAATCAAAAGGCGAAAATTGTCTCGCCAATCCTGAGTATCGGAGCAGAGCAATCCGTCTTCGAGATGCGTAATTGTCTCATTGTAAGGCTCCAGATTGGAAGCAATGGTCGGGACGTTGAGCAATCCAGCTTCCAAAAATTTGATAGCACTTTTGGAGCGTTTGTGCGGATTCGGCTCTAAGGGCGCAAGATTCACATCTACTTCCGAGATAAACTGCGGAAGCACATCAAACGGCACAAAATCAATCTGTTCTACTCTGCCGCCAAAGGCTTCAGCAAAAGTCTCATCTATCTCAAGATGTCCGACAATTCGCAGTTTCACATGAGCAAATGTATTTAATATCTCAAACAGCGCATCTTCTACAAAAGCAAAGTCATAGTCATGGTCATTGCGCCACCCGCTGAAATATCCCAAGACAATCTCTTTCCTGCCCTTTTTTTTTTCAAGCGAGGGGATTCTGAATTTTTCCGCTTTTCTCAACTGCTTTTCGCTTAACGCATTTTCTACTACATAAACATTTTTATTGAAATCATCGAGTTGCAATTTCAGATAGCTTGTAGAGACAAGACAGGCATCGCAGGAGGGAATGAGACTTCGTGTCCAGTCAACATTTTCGTGGAAATTCGCCAACTGCGAGACGGACATATATTTTTCCAATCTGAGATAGGCTTCGACCGAGTGATCCGTAACCAAATCATCAGTTGAATAAAGAACTAGTTTTTTCTTTTCTTTGGATAGGCGAAGCAGTTCTGTAATATTCTGTAATTTATAAGGTCTGTTCAAAATAATGACTTCATAATTTTCCGCGTCAACAGGCGGATTCACCTCATGCACCAGTTTGCATGTTACCTGATGATAACCCAAATAGTAAAGTTCTTCTTTCAGATTGAGACATCTGTAAATATAGGGTGCGCCCTCGATTCCGCTCACAATGAGAAATCGGAGCGCGGCTTTGCTCAGTTCGGAAAGTTTATCTTTTGCCGGCGTATTTTCTCCGCTCATGAACATACCTTTCTCAGACAAAAAATGATGTATAGTCTTATCTTTCTCGAAAACAGCATCGTGAAGATGCCGTATCTGTATATCTTTTTCCCAAGTTGCTGTGTTCAGACGATAAAGTTGTATGTCTTTTTCCCAAATCGCCGCATTCAGATGATAGTTTTCTGCTTCTTTGTCTTTCAGAGATGTATTTAACTCATATATCTGTATGTCTTTTTCCCATAACAGGCTGTTCATATTATGAATTTGTGTATCTTTTTCCCACAAATCCTTATTTAAACGATGGTTTTGCTGATTTGTCTCCCACAACCCGGCATTCAGATGATGAATCTGTTCATCTTTTTCAGCAGTCAGGACATCCTTTTTCCATAAAACTGCATTCAATTCATATAGTTGTGTGTCTTTTTCACTTATATGAATGTCTTTCTCCCATACTGCTGTATTTAACTTATGAATTTCCTCATCTTTTTTACAAATCTGAACATCTTTCTCCCACGCCGCCGCATTCAGATTGTGAATTTCTCCGTTCTTTTTATCAATCAGAACATCTTTTTCCCATACCGCCGTATTCAGTTCATAAATCTGAGTGCCTTTTTTTGCCGCTGCTGTACTTAAATCTTGGAGCCGAACATCCTTTTCCCACAATGTCTCATTCAAATGATAAAGCTTTTGATTTTTTTCATATAATTCAGAGTCTTTTTCCCAGACCGCCGTATTCAGATGATGAATTTGCCCCTCTTTTTCATAGAGTTGTGAATCCTTTTCCCATAGACTCCTGTAAAGATCATAAGCTATCATATCTTTTCCCATGATTTCAGATATATCTTTTACCGAAAAGCCTTTTCCGAAAAGCGAGAGATTTGGATTGTAGTAAGGATCGCCATATTCTAAAATTTTTTTCCATCTGTGTTGAAATTGTCTCACTTCTCTTAGAAATCTTATCTTTTTTTCAGGCGTGTCTTCTTGCCCCCTGCTCACGGATTCATGATGATATAAGGCAGAATATGGTGTATAGACAATAAGATAGCCTTTTTTCCGCATTCTCAGACAAAGATCAATATCATTGTAAGCGTGGCTGTATGTCTCATCAAATCCGCCCATTTCCTCAAAAAGCGATTTCCTGACCATCATGCACGCGGCAGTCACCGCGCTCAGATTCTGAATGGCTTTTGCTCTGCCGTTATAGCCGAAATGATCGCCGGGAAGTTTATAGTGAGCGTAACCGGCAATGCCGCCCAAACCGAGAATCAGCCCGGCATGTTGAATCGTGTTATCGGGAAAATACAACTGAGCGCCGACTGCGCCGACATCTCTGCGTTGAGCAAATTCAAGCATCGCCTCAATCCAGTCCGAAGCAATGACTTCAGTATCATTGTTCAGAAAAATGAGATATTCCGAATCCGTATGTCTCACGGCTTCGTTGTTGATCGCTGAAAAATTGAAAGGCTTATTATATGTCAGAATTTCAACCCGCTCAAGCTGTTTTATCTCATCAAAATAGGTGAAAGTTTCAGCTTCCTGACTGAGATTGTCAACGATGTAAATTTTATAATTTTTATAAGAACTCACGCGGAGAATAGAATCCACGCATCTTTTCAGCATATTTGTCTTATCTTTGCTGGGAATAATGACAGAGACATTCGGATTATTAACTATTCGATATTTCACACGATAAGAACATGGAAAAAGCCCTTCTCTCACGTCTCCGTCCAAGCCGGTCCGCCGGAGATGCTCAGTCAAAGCTTTTTCAGCATCTTCATCATGCGGGTTTTGCTCTGCCTCCTGTTCAGCCTGATGTCTGGCATGATAAAGCACTCGCGGAACATGAGCAATTCGTTGACTCTTTTCAATAACTCTCAGAAAAAAATCGTATATCTGAGCATCTTTGAAAGCTTCCCTGAAACCGCCTGCAACATCCGCAATGCTTTTCCGTACAAGGGCAAACTTAGCGATATAATTATGACTTCTGAAAGTATCCGGGGACCAGTCCGGCTTGAAATGCGGATCAGAACGCGCGCCGCTTTCAGAATTTTTATCTTCATCTGCATAGATAAAATCCAAGTCTTTTTCCTCATTGAGACGTTTTACGATCTCATAGAGTGCAGAAATTTCTAATTCATCCTCATGACCGAGAAAGCCGACAAACTCACCGCTCACAAGTGATAAGGCATTGTTTACATTGCCTTGTATATGTCTTATGCGGTCATCTTTTTTCAGATAGTCTTCTATGAGAGAAGATATTTCAGCATGTTCCGTTATGATATACAACTCCCAGTTCTCATAAACTTGGCGGATAACGGAATCTATCGCACACGCGAGCCATTTTTCTTCGCCCCTGCAATATCTCAGGATCATGCTGATTTTGGGCTGATATGAAAAAGATTTGCTCTTTTGTCTTTTGACTTCTTCGCTGTCATCCAAGGCAGCAAGCGCAAGAAGATAGGATTTATATTTATCCGTATTATCAGGTGAATCAGTTTTTATCGGTTCCGATTTTTCAGAGAGATGTCTCCGAGCCGCATGACTGCCCAAAGCAGAAAAGAAACTGCGTACCTGATCGGCTTGGTCTTTATCCATGCTGAGAAAAGCCCGAATATCTTCCGGCAATTCCTCGCCCACGCCCAAAACGCCAAGCCCGTAGGAGTGAATAAATTCAAAACTCGGATAATTTTTCTTCAATTCCTCCCAGAATTTCCAGACACCGAAGTTCTGATGTCTCACGCTGATATCATGCAGCAATATCACACCCCGCCGGCTCATTTTCGGCAGCCATGTGTCGAAATCGTGTTTGACCGCATCATAAGAATGCAATCCGTCAATGTGGAGTAAGTCAATGCTGCCATCCGAAAATTGGGACACTGCCGCGTCAAAGCGCATTTCCAAGAGTGTAGAAAAACTTCCGTAAAGCGGGTCATGGTGATTACGGAGTTCTTTCAGGATTTCTTTGGGATAAAAGCCCGCGTGTTCATCGCCTTCCCATGAGTCAACCGCATAGCAGAGACAGTCCAAATGCAGAGATTTTACGGCTTGACAGAAGGCGCAGTAGGAATCGCCTTTGTGCGTTCCGAGTTCTGCAAGCAATTTTGGACGCAACATTTCCGTGAGGGCAAAGGCAAAAGGAATATGTCCGTGCCAGCCGAAAACATCGGTGAGTCTCAGCGGTTTCTGAAAGATAACAGAATATTGTAATGGGTTGAAAGAGGTATTCATCAGTTTAGTCACGTTTTTTATTTTGCCACGAATGAACACAAATTATCTCACGAATAAAGCACGAATGAGTTATTAATTTAGCTCACGAATAAGTAAAAAGCACCACGAATAATAAATTCGTGTTTTATTTGTGAAACAATTCGTGTTCATTCGTGGCGAAAAAATATCATCACTTCAAAAGCTTGGTTAAGAGATAATTTCTGATTTGCGCTTTCCACGACAAAAACCTTGATGCCGAAGGCTTCCGGCACACAAGAACAACATCCTGCCACATCTCGCTTCCGTCCGTATAAGTGCTTGTATCTTTTTGATGAACATCCAAAATTTCCATAGAGACAAAGCGGGCAATCGCCCTGAAACCGTCCGTAAAAAAACGCCAACAGTCAACCGGAAAACGATGTTCAGGTCCTCCGGAAGGCGCAATCAGACAGCACAAGCCGCCGGGTTTCAGCACCCTGAATATCTCAAGAGCAGTGAGCCAAAAAAATTCGATATGCTCAAATGCCTGCCCGGAAATCACGACATCCGCCGAATTTGATTTGACTCCCTGCCATCGGTACGGGTCTTGCAAAACAATATCCACGTTTTTGCCCGGTGCCATGTCTATTCCTTTATATGTCCAAGCCGGGAAGTCAAAAAACAGCCTGTAAGAACCGTTTATATCAAGGCTCCCGAGATCGAGAATGAGGAGAGATTCACTCTCTCTGCCCTTCAAATATCTCTCTCTGAAAGCCTGCATTTCATCTAATGAACTTTTGTGCATAGGCATTAAGCTTTAATTACTATTCTGTATGGGCGCGCCGGCGGCGTTCTCATACAACGGTAAGTTCACTGGCAAGGCGATAGTCCTATCCGGTGCAACAACTCGTTAGTCGTTCTTTTCACCTTATAACATCTTATTTTTATTAATTATCCAATATTTTCGTTCTTTTTTTCAAATATCTGATAATTATATACATTATTAAACCGGCTATTAATATTGACAGCCACATTCTGTCTATTTCAAATTTTTGTTCCACAAAAATATCACCGATAACCTCAAGAACTAAAAAAGCAATAATTACGGCGAATAAACTTTTATATTCGTTTTTTACAGCTTTTCTGAATGATACCAATTCGCTTTCAAAAATCGGTCTTTCAGACCGTAAATCGCCCGGGCTAAGAACAGGTTCAAATCGCTTAAACTGCTGAAACCGCTTGAAAAGCGCCCCGGCTAAGAATAGACACAGAAAACACCGTTTTTGAAAGCGAATTGGTATGAGAATGTCATATCAGAAGAACGCCATTTACGTATATTAGGCATAAAGACAGGTGTCTTTTCTGCCCATTGTAAATAGATTTCTCCGAATTTCTCTCTTAAAAATTCTTCTTCAGCAAACATTATTCTCTCATAATACAACCAGAATATAAGTATAACTATGATGCTGAACCACCAAAGATGAAAAAAAGCAGATAAACCGAACCATATTATAAAATTGCCTAAATATAATGGATGTCTGACTACCGAATACATTCCCATAGTGTTCAAACTATCTGCTATCTGACTCCGTGTATTTGTTCCTGATGTTCCTTTCGGTGTATAACCGACTGTGAAAAAACGGATTCCGACTCCTGTAAATGACATGAGCAGACAGATTATTTCCCATATCTCATCATATTGTTCACTATGACCGGGATATTCAAAATAACTCATCCCCGAAAGAACGATTACAATCAAAACCAGCGGAAGGTAGCTACGCCATCTAAATAGCCAGTTGCCCTGTTTTCTTAATTCTTCTCTTAATGCCATGTTAAAATTTCCTCATTCTCAAACGGCTAACATCAAATTCAATGCAGCTATGTACTGCTTTACACTTCCTCAAACACCACATCCGTGTTTGAGATAGATAAAATACCCGCCGGCGCTCTCACCGGCACGCTCTTGAAAACCAGCGCGTCATGCAGCAAATGGCATTGGGTATGGTCTGACATGGTGCCGTCGGCAAGCGCGACACATAAGGTATAGTCTCCTTCCTGAAGATTGGGCCAGTTGTCTATCTTGAATGTTATTAAATAGCTGTGATCTTTTGATAATTCAGAAATATTTTGGCGGATTAGAAAAGTATTGTCGCCGATCACATCCCTGCCGAGACGATCCTTGACGAGATATCCGGCAATGGGCTGAGAGACATCCGCATTGGCTTTCATTATCATCCTGATTTCACATGGCTTTCCAGAGTAAACAACGCCGTGATTCTTTCCGCCGGAAAGCAGGCGCACAGATTTTATCGAAACCCTGCCGTCTCCGAACTGCCGGATATGACTACCGACCGGCGAAAATTCGCCCGGCTCCCCCGTTTCTTGGGTATCCGGCGCAACCGACGAATAGCTTGCCAGAGCAGTTCCGGCTACGGTCTTTCCCTCGTACATATACTCCAAGTATTTCTCGGCAACAGCTTTCGGCTTGCCTTCCATTCTTATCTTACCGGCATCTATCCAGATAACCCGTGAACACAGTTCCTTCACCGCGCCGGTGTCGTGTGAGACAAAAATTACTGTTCCGGTCTCACAGAATTTCCTTATCTTCGAGATACATTTCTGCTGAAAACGGAGATCGCCGACCGCCAATGCCTCATCCACCACAAGAATATCCGGCGAGACATGAATCGCAACCGCAAACGCAAGCCGCACATACATACCGCTCGAATAGGTCTTGACCGGCTGGTTGATAAAACTGCCGATGTCGGCAAACGCCGCAATATCATCGTAGCGGGATTCTATCTCTGCGCGGCTGAGTCCCATGATGGCGGCGTTCATCAGCACATTCTCACGTCCCGTAAATTCAAGATTGAAACCCGCGCCCAACTCCAGCAGCGCGGCAATCTTGCCTCTGACTTCAAGTTCTCCCTGCGTGGGCTTCAGAATGCCGCAAATCACTTGCAGCAAAGTGGATTTCCCCGAGCCGTTAGAACCGATAATGCCGAGAGTTTCCCCTTTTTCAATATCAAAGGAGACATCCTGAATTGCCCAAAATTCTTTGTAAAACTGCTTTCTCCCCCGCCAGAGAGACTGCTTCAGGCGATCCAGCGGCTGGGCATAAATTTGATAACATTTACTCAGATGTTCGGCGCGAACTGCGAAAGTAGTCATTTGTTGTTTGTCACTTATCACTTGTTTTTGATTTAGCCAACTACCTAATAATAAGCAATGACAAAATCACCTCATATCACATCCGCAAAGGCTTTTTTGGTTTTCATAAACCAGACAAAGCCCAAAATAAAGACTAAAGAAGAAAGCGCGAGTCCCCCCAGAAACCAGGGCCAGTCCGGGAGAAATCCCCACAGCACAGTTCTGCGGGCGTCTTCCACGAATATGGCAAGCGGATTCATCTGGCAGAGGAATCGGTAGTCTTCGGGTATGGCGCGAATCGGATAGAAAACCGGCGTCAGAAAAAAAAACATGGTGGTCAGAACGCCGACCGTCGCGCCCAAATCTCTGATAAATACGCCGAGCGATGCCAGAAAATATCCGCAGCCCAAGGTAAACAGCATCATGGGCAGCCAGACCAGCGGCAGCAGCAGCACTGTCCAATGAATGAATCCCTGAAATAAAAGCGCACCTCCCAGCAAAATTGTCAGACTGAAGGCGGCATTGACCAGCACGCTGAGAAGTTTTACAACTCCCAGAATTTCCAAAGGAAACACGACCCTTTTGACATAGTTCGGATTATACACAACCAAGTACGGCGCGACATTGACCACTTCGGAAAAAATCGTGAATGTAATCAGCCCGATAAAGAGCGCAAGGGCAAATACTGCCTTGTCCTCATTCGGGTCCACACCCCATCTGCCTTTGAAAATGACAGAAAAAACAAAGGTATAGACAAGCATCATCAGCAAAGGCTGAATAAAAGACCAGCCCAGACCGATGAAAGAGCCTTTATATCGCCCTATGACTTCACGCCACGCTAATTGCCGGATCAGATGCCTGTATTGCCACAGATGCGAAATAATCTGTATGGGATTGAAAAATTTTGCCACCCGCTCTCTGCCGGATGATATTTGCGTTATCGTATCCATATTTCACCTTATTTCTGACTTTTTTTATTTCTTGTTTCTCGCAAAGAACGCAGAGTTCGCAAAGTCCGCAAAGATATTTTTTATAAAAACAAAATGTTGTCCGAAAGCTGCTGTTTATATTTCTCTTATATTCCTTTGCGCTCTTTGCGAACTTTGCGAGAAATCAAACTGCGTACTAAATCCAAATCTGCTGAAAATGTCAAGAGAAATTTTATTCGGGAAACATCGCATGGGCATTAAAATACGCTGTAATTGTTTCTGCCGCAATCCGGATTCCCTGCGGATTCCAATGCGTATCATCCGGAAAATACAGCAAACCTTCGGCTTTCCGGGCGGCAAAAATCGGGCGGAAATTAATCACATTCAGATTGCGATTTTTGAACGCGGCTTCAATCTGATCGAGAAAGCGATTTTTTTCAAGATGTTCCTGTCGCTGCGGGTCTGAGACATATTCGGGATAAACCGTGCATTTGTCCGGTATCAGCAGAATCAGAACCTTTGCCCCGTCTGATACGGCTTTCCGCACCAATTTCTCCGCGCCCCCGGCAATGATGTCAAGATCGGCGGACTCAAGTTTTTGTCCCATTTTTTCAACGCCTTCCCGAAAAAACAGCATGTCCCGATGCAACGGCGTCCACAAATCTTTGGAAATTTCGTGAAAAACATAGAATTTGATATTTGCCCAGAGCGAATTGGCAAGGTATCGGGCAAAAGAATCTTTGGCATGAACCGCAAACCATTCTTTAAAACGCTCAAATCCGTAGGTTGCAGGCGCGGCTTTTTCCCAGTCGGGCGCGCCGGATTTGTCTAAATTTTCAATCAGCGCAAAAGCTTGTCTGCTGATGCCTCTTTCGGTGAGTCCCCAGATAATGAGCGGAGAGAGTTTTTCTTTGCGGCGCCGCAGGTCAATCATGGGAATAACCGCGCTTCCCGGAAAAGCAAGATTCCTCACCGGAACTTTCAGGCTTTCCTGAAGTTTTGCCGAAAGAATCTCTTCATCCGAATTGTAACTACCGAAAACAAAAGAATCTCCGATAACTGTCACGGGCCATATTCCTTGTGCATCCGGCTCGCAGGATTTTCGCAAGCCTTTGTCATCGGTAGTCATCCGCTCGTGATGGTAGTATTTGTAGTGTTCTACCCCCAGCAGCGATGAGAGATAGCCGTGAATATTCTGATCATAAACAGCGTTTTTGCGGTAATAGCGTGTTTTTTCACCCACCTGATCGAGCATATAGAAATGTGCGGCATGATAACCGAAATGACAGGGAACAAGCCGTGCGCCCCAGTCGCACAGAAGCATAACGATATAACATATTGAAAATAATGTGATAGATTTATTCATTTGTTCTAAAATCTGAAATACATAAACGGCGTTTCTTTGTTTAAAAGAATTGCTCCCACGCAGAGCAGAAACAGTGCAATGTAAAAAGCAGCCGGTTTCAGATTTCGCGCAAGCTCCCATGTGTTTTTACATCCAAAAACAATGCCGCCGCTGAGAATAAAAGCGCTCAGAAAGAAGTAGTCTTTGAATTGCGGAAGAAACGGCGCATCGCTCAGTCCGATCATGGCTTTGAGAATGACGACAAAATGAGACACATTCGGCGATGTGAAGCAGGACACGCAGAGCGCATAATAGCTCAGGGTCAGAAAAATCCGAACATACAGAAATCGCTCTCCGATCTGAGCGGTCAGCCAGTTCTTTTTCTCGTCTTTGGTGCGGCTGATACCGACGGCACGCTCAAATATCAGCGCCAGCGCCATCATCAAAGCCCAGATGATGTAAGTCCAACCCGCGCCGTGCCACACGCCGGAAAGAAACATAATGATAAAAAGATTCCGGTAGGTTGCATAAGTCCCTTTTCGGTTTCCGCCGAGCGGAATGTAAACATAATCCCTGAACCATGAAATCAGCGTGATATGCCATTTGACTACAAGTTCTGTCATGCTTGAGGCTTTTAAAGGGCTGTTGAAATTCTGCGGAAAAGAAAAGCCGAAACCCAGCCCAAGCCCGATTGCCATATCGCTGTAACCTGAAAAATCGAAATACCAGTGGAACACATCGGCATAAATGGAAATCCACGCTGAGGCAAAGCCGATGGTTTCCTGCTCGTGAAGCGCGCTGCACGCGATACCGAGCGGGTCCGCCAGCAGCACTTTTTTTGCAAGCCCCAGCGTAAAAAAATGAATCGCAAGTGCAAGTCTTTCTGAACTGATTTCTTTGCTCGTCATGTCCGGCAGCACTGTTCCTGCCCGCACAACGGGACCAGCCACAAGCTGCGGAAATAACGCAATATAAGCCGCAAAATCCGTAAAACTGCGCGTCGGTTTGATGTCTCCCCGATACACGTCAAAAGTATAGCTCATGCTTTGAAAAGTATAAAAAGATATGCCGATAGGTAAAATGATTTCCGGCACTTGCAAGGGAAAACAAGGAATCTGCAAATGGAGAAATTTGATAACAATATCGTTCAATACGCTGATAACAAATGAAAAATATTTGAAGTAGGACAAAAGCCCCAGATTCATCGCAATGGAGACAAACAGTATCCCGCGTTTTGTTTTGCGGGAAAAATCTTTTCCCAAAGCCAGTCCCGCAAAGAAGTCAATCGTTGTGGAAAGGAGCATCAGCATCATGTACTCCGGTTTCCACCAGCCGTAGAATATGTAGCTGGCGATAAGCAGCAGAGGGGCTTTGGGGAGGCTTTTGACTCCGTAATAAAGAACTATTACGAGAGGGAGGAAATAAAAGAGGAAAACGTAGCTGTTGAAAACCATTTTTGTTTTATGAGTTACACGAGTATTTTCGTTCCCACGCGCCGCGTGAAAACGTCCAGAAATTGCTTTGTTGCATCTTGTCATTTCGACGAGCGAAGCGAGGAGAAATCTTTCTTATGAAAGACAAGATTTCTCGCTCCGCTCGAAATGACAGTGCCGACAGGCAAATCAACCGATGGGTAAAACGACTCCTGCCGCGGACGCAGAGCATAGGAACGAGAAGCGAGTTATTTTTCCACAATGCACACCGACTGTCCCAGCGAGACATTTCCTGTGACAAGGTTTCCGTTATCATCCGTGAAAGGCGTTTGAACAGCGATAAAGGGATGACTCGCTTTTTCCATCTTCAACAGACGAAGTTCCAGCTTTTGAATCCACACGGAAATCATGTCTTCGCTGAGAAACTGATTCAGATGCACGTCTTTTCCTATATCCGCAACATTTCCTTCAAATATCTGCCAGTGAGATTCTTCCGTAATATCGAGAAAAGAAAAGACGATTCTGCCGCCGGGGCGTAGCACCCGTTTTGCCTCACGAAAGTAAACGTAGGATTCCTCATGCCGGAGATGCGTAAATACCGAGAAAAAGCACACATAATCTGCGCTTTCGCCCGATTCCGGGATGGAAAGCCCTTCGGCAATTTCAAACCGGAAAGTCTCTGAGCCAGCGATGCTTCGGGCATAATCCACGAAATCCGGCACCACATCAATGCCGAGATATTTTCCGTGAAAATGGTCTTTCAGGGCATAAGCGAGCCGCCCGCTGCCGCATCCCACATCAATGAGATAATGCCCGTCTCGAAGCCCTTCCTGAAAGAGCAAAGAACGCTCGATGCCGCCGACGCGCTTGAAATCTCCGCCCACCGCGTAAGACATTGCCTCTGCCAGCGGATAATGCGCCTTGAATCTTGCCACATGCTCGATGTATTCTCGTTTGAAATCGTGTGATCCCATAGCTTTATTCTCCCCTTTTGTAAAGGGGGCTGTTCTCGCTCCCACGCTCCGCGTGGAATGGGTTTCAAACTCGTTTTACTGTTCCGGATCGGAACAGGGACGCGGAGCGTCCGATCTGCATTCCCACGCAGAGCGTCAATGCCGTTAAGTCAAGAGAAAAATGTAGGTCGGGGTGAGCCGACATCATCCGGCAGTGTCGGGGTTCGCAGGCTCACCCCGACCTACGGAATTGTCAACCTGACGGCATTGAGGCAGAGCGTGGGAACGAGAACTTTGACAGCCCTGTCTTTAGAAAAGGGAGAGATTACCGTTATTCTTTCTTCTCAGACCCTGTTTCAAAGGGATTCGTCATTTTCGGAGATATATCCAGACGCCAATCGCCGTGTTCCCACAGCCAATTCTCTTTGGACGTAAAGTTAAAATCAATGCCCATCTGATTGGTTGAATATTCCACTGACGACTCCGCTTTTTTGCCCGGTTCTGTAATCTTAATTTCTTTAATCATAAACTTCTGTATGCCGATACCGGGGCGCTGGAGAAATTGATCTCGCGAGACTTTTTCCTGATGAGCCTTTGTCGTCATATCATAAACAACACCCATCTCTTTTTTGACCCGGGCTTCCCATTCGGCTTGGACTTTCTGCTTGAGCAAATCTTCGGGATTGACATCTTTCTTTACTTCGGACGGTGTGACGCACGCACTGAAAAACATCAGAGCGGCAACCGCAAAACAAAGCATCAGTTTCAGTCGGCAATTCATTTTCCACCTCCGGTACCGGCTTGCTTTTCATTCATTTTTTTCAAATATTCTTCAGGACTTAATTTCAGCATTTCCTGCGCTTCCTGTCTTTTTCGCTGATCCTCTTCGTCTCTTTCTTTTCTGACATCCGCCACCTTTTTATAAAGGTCGGTGCCGGTAATTTCCGCAATCTGAGGATCTGAAGGAATGGACATGTCTAACTTTATCAGCCTGCTTTCATGCTGTGCGATCTGCCCTTTGTCATCCAAAGTCAGTTTAAGCAGTCCGAGACTTTTCAAGCCGTAGCCGATCTGCATCACGGGGACGGTCTTGCCGTCAGCCTTTGTCTGTACAGAAGCACTCTCCGGATCCGGCTGACATCCGGGTTCGGTCTCGTTCACTTCTCTTTCGCCGTCCGCGCCGGTGATGGCAAGATCAATTCCTTTCACCTGAGAGACAAGATCGCTCGTGGCTTTGAATCCGCAATGAGACAGCAGGATAACAAAATCAGCTTCTTTTCTGACTTCGGGAACCAGCGTTTTAAGCGCATCTTCAGGCGGCGTTACCGTGAAACGCTCCATAAATTGCGGATTGGGCAGGGCTTCAGCCGGTTCAAGCGGCATGATGCCCAAAATTCCGACTTTTATATTTCCGATCTGCCTGACATGATATTTTTTCCCGACCGGAAGATTGCTGTCTTTCTGTACAGCGTTGGAAGTGATAAAAGGAAAAGCAATGTTTTTTCCCATATCATCCAGGAGGGAAGAAGCATAACGCAGTTCGTTCCATCCGAGATTCATTGCGTTATAGCCGATCTGATTCATGGCTTTCAGGCTGAATTCTGCAATCAGCGCAGGTCCCACCGCATAAATGGGAAACAGTCCGCCGGCATCCAAAAGCAGCACTTCACCCGTTTCTTTGCGAACCTGTTCCACGAGCGTCGAGACGCGGGCAAGTCCGCCGAGCTGTTCCGGGCTGTAACAATGCCGAGTTGGAACAATATAGCCCAGCACATTGCCGGAATAAAGAACGGTCAGGGTTTTGCTTTCCGCGGCAACGGCGGAAAAGGGCATGGTCAGGCACAATGCGAAACACAGACAAATCAAAACAGAAAACTTCTTCATAGGACTCCTTTAAATTACACGTTTTTATTTTTGCCACGAATGGACACGAATTTTTTCACGAATTAAAGAACTAAAGAACACGAATTAAAAGCAATATAATTCGTGGTATTTTTTTATTAATATGTTTTTTTATAGAAAAATTCGTGTCCTTCAGTTCGTGGAAAAATCCGTGTACATTCGTGGCTAAAAAAACAAACACCTAATCAGCACTCAGCATTTCATCGCCCATGAGACGAAGCCCGTCGGTCGTCCCTATCAGGTAAATGCCGCTGAGGGGCTGTCCGCCGAGAGATTCCGCTTTCATGTATCTGGCGGATTCGGAAAAATCATCGCCGAATAAATCATCCGCTAAATAGGCAATTCGCTGATTTGCATTCAGACGGCGGCTGACTTGACTCAGAAATTTCCCTTCGCTGTCAAACAAAGAAAAGGAAACATCTGCGGAAGTATTTCCCGTGTTCATAATACCAACGCCGGTCCACCAAAGATCGCTGCACGCGACAAGCGGCAGATACAGCGATGAAGCTTCAATCGGTCGGAGCGGCAGCGCGGCAAGCTGGCGATCCGCGACATCGCCGTAAAACATGATGCCGCACAATGGCTGCTTATTTTCGGAAACAATTTTCAAATTGCCAATATCTTCAGGCAGCATGTCAGGAAAAATCTCCGAGACATCTTTCACAAAGTTCTGCCTTGCTCTTAACATCTGCTTGAAAACACCTGCTAATTTTCCGTCCGGATTAAATGCGGAAAATGCGACAACCGAATCCGCTTCGCCGGTATTCATCACGGCGATTTTTGTCCACCAGTCATCATTGCAGGCAACATGCGGCGCAATCAGGATTGAATCATCATAAAGCGTGTTCCCTGCAACCTGCCCCCTGCGCCCTGTTACCTGCACAACATCCCTTCCCATTCCGCCCGGCGTGGGATTCAGAAACACGGCGTAGCCGATCAGACAATCCCTGCCGCTTGTCGCTGCCGCACTCATGGTCTTTGTTTTTGAACTCAGAATGGCGATGGCTGAGGCGTCGCTTTCTGTTTTTTCGCCCGGCTTGAGCGTTATCGTGAGCGAATCGGCAGCAAGACCCTCCGCATCATAAGAGGTCAGCACAATTTCTTCGCTTTTATCGCCGACATTGATAATGCCGATTTCGGTCTGCCAATCGTAAAACCAGCCGGAAGAACGGTAAAAATGGGGGAAAAATATCTGCGAGGAAGCCCTTTCAAGCGGAATAAAATTGGAACCCAGCATCACCGCATCTCCGTCAGTTGCAAGCTGAAGTCCCCAAAAAGGCAGATCAGATTCCACTCTGATATATTCTGTTCCCACAAACGGAAAAAGCCCGAAGCCTTCTTCAACCATTCCCACAACATGCCGGGAATCGGAAATATCCGTATAGCTTTTGATCGGAAAGCCGCTTTGATCCGTAAGGGAAATAACGGCTCTGTCGCTTTGTATCCAAGAATCTCTGTCCGGAATCAGCAGCGACATGCCGCTCTGCCACAGTCCTTTGGGAAAAAGGGGGAAAATCCCGCCGAAAGAAAGCGTCTGCTGTATAAATAAATTATAGAAAATCTCTTTAGTGGAGGTATGTTGAGGCGCAATTTCAAAAAAATATGTCCCCCCCTGATTGGCGATAATTTTCTGTTCTCCGACCCCTGCGGTCTCCTTTATGAGTGTGCGGTCCGGCTTGTAAGTTCTCAGATAGACTTCCAAAGGCTCACTGTAATGATCCTGTGGATCGCCTTCCAAGCGGATGTTAAGGCGATCCCCTTTTTTCATCAGCACATTGAAATAATCACTGTCAGTTGCCGATAAATTGTAGTTACCGTTTGTTAAAGGCGATGCACTTTCAAAATTGTCATTATCCTCAAATGCGTCAGTACCTGCCGTGTTTACAATTTCTTTTACTTTATCATAGCTGAGACCGGGATTTA
>DZCT01000312.1 GCA_022736535.1 Desulfatirhabdium butyrativorans
GCGCAGCGAAATTTTAGCAAAATGCGAAATGCCCAGGAGTGCTGAAATGAGCGCAGCGAAATTTTAGCAAAATGCAAAGACCAGTAGTGCTGAAATGAGCGCAGCGAAATTTTAGCAAAATGCGAAAATTTCATTTTCGCACTCCGGAGCGTCCGAGAAAAAAATCTTATGACAACTTATTTTAACAAATTGCTTTTGCTCGTCATATTCTCATGCTTTGTCTCAAAATCTGTCTGTGCGGATACCGAGACAATCGTGCTTGCCTCGGTGAATGCCCCTGAGAGCAAGATTTATCAACTGTCTGAGGCGGTTCTCAAAGAGGCTTTCAGGCGCAACGGATTGAATGTCATTTTGAAAAACTATCCTGCAAAACGCTCGGCAATGCTTGCCGAAGGCGGAAAGGTTGACGGTGAATCCCACCGGGGATATGATTTCAACAAAGACAACAAATATCCGAATCTGATAAGAGTGGAGGAATCGCATCTCTCTGTTGATCAGTGTATTTTCACCCGAAATGCGGAAATTAAGGTTGACGGATGGAAAAGCCTTGCGCCCTACAAAGTGATTTATATCGGGGGCATTGAAATGGCTGAGAAGGGACTTAAAAGCGCGGTGGAAGAAAGGAATCTGATACCGGTTTACGAGATGGAAACCGCTTTCAAAATGCTGGCAATGGGCAGAGGCGATGTGCTGGCCAGCAGCCCCGAAACCGGCTTTGCCACGATGAAAAAACTCTCGCTTGAAAACAGCGGCATCAAAATGCTGTCGCCTCCGATCCTTGTGATTAACTTACACTGTTATCTCCACAAACGGCACAGTGAACTGGCAGTCAGCATCGCCGCTTCTTTGAAAGAGATGAAAGCAGACGGTTCTTATCAGAAAATTATCGAGAGAGTTCATAAGTGAGAAGTTTGGAGAAAATCCTTCCGGAAAACCGCTTTATCTCCATCGCAAATGTCTCTCAGTTGGAAGAACTCGTCTCTGTCACTGTTCCGGAAGAAAATCGTGAGCAAATTCAGGCAGTCATCGAGCGCTATCCGGTCAGGCTTTCAATGCACGCTGTCCGGCAGATGCAGTCGTCAAAAGCTGTTGCCCGTCAATATCTCCCTTTTGCCGAAGAATTGGATGAGGCAGGACAGGCAGACACATGGACCGGACAGTTTCATCGGGGAATACTGGAGCAGATGTATCGCAACCGATTGATTCTGCTGCTGAATATGACCTGTCCGGTTTATTGCAGATTCTGTTTTCGCAAGCAGAAAGCTGCACGGCATTCCCCCGCGCCGACAACAGATGAGATAAAAAAAGCCGTCACGCATATCAAAAATTCCCCTCATATCAAGGAAGCGCTTCTCACGGGCGGCGATCCGTTTCTGAACAAAACCAATCTGATATATGCCATAGACGAACTTGCAGATATTCCGCACTTGCAGACGCTTCGGATTGCCACCCGCTCGGTTTCCTACTGTCCGCAGCTTTTCTATGCGGACAATTCCGCGTGGCGCGATTATCTCAAAGCAAAGAATGCCGAACTGCGCGGCTCCGGCAAACGCATGGAAATTGCCACGCATTTTGTCCATCCGGACGAAATTTCGCCGGAAAGTCTTGAACTGATTTCCGAGTGGGTGAACAGCGGCATCAGCGTATATGTGCAGACGCCCTTTCTGAAAGGCTGCAATGACAATTTTTCTGAATTGGCAAGACTTTTCAGAGTGTTGAGAACTGCGGGCGCGGAGTTTCACTATCTCTTCATGCCCTGCGAGCCGATACAGGGCAGCCGTCTGTACTGGACCCCGATTTCGCAGGGACTGTCCGCGGCGAGTTATCTCCGGGCGCATGTCTCGGATCGCTGTTTTCCGAAATTCTGCACTTCTGTTCCCATCGGCAAAATCGAGTGGCACACGAGCGGATGGGCGGTTGAGCCGGACAATAAGGACGAGAATTTCTTCTGGATCAGAACGCCTTATACTTTTGACTATTTCAAGTCATTTTCGCCTGATGCGGAGCAGACGAACATTGTCCGGGTGAACGCCGAAGGCACGCTGGATGTGCGCTACATGGGAAAAATCGGCGATGAATCGCTGTTTTCGGGTTCAAGGCTGCCGAGGGTGCATAAGCAAAAGTTTTCGGATAAAACCGCATTGAAGGAATTGCAGGGTGCCGCGCTGGCGGATCAGCGAATGCCGCAGTCTGCGGTTTCAACCGGCTCCGCAACGCTTTTCAGAATCCATAAAACCCGCGCGGAAACCGACGCGGGCGCGGACATTGAAGCCGTGAAGACAAATATCGCTTATCTCAGGCAGCATGAGCGCATCAGCGATGTGGTGATTTCCTCAGAAAAAGACAGCATTGAACTGATTGACAAGATTTCGGAATTTGTCAAAATGCTGCGGGAGATTCCCCATATCACTGCGGTCCGGCTTCGCAGTCTCAAGTTTAACTACGAGCCGGAAATCTTCACGGATTTTGTCATAGAACAACTTGGAAGTCTCAACAAACTCACGAGAGTCAATCCGCTCAGATTGGAGATTGAGACGCAGTTTCTGCATTCGGACGAGTTCCGACTGTCTCACAAAAATCTGACAACAGCTTTGAATAACAAAGGCATCACGGTGTATAACAACACGCCCCTGCTCTCCGGCGTCAATGACTCGCCTGAAGAAATTGTCAGAATTGCGTATCGGTGCAGACAAAGCGGGATTGAATTTCATCACTTATATGTCGCGGGGCTGCCCTTGCAACACTTGCGGAACAAAAGCCGTCCGATTGAGGCAGACGAGGTGATTGACATCGCGAGTCATGTCCGCAGAGAGGGCAGCGGGAGAGAAATTCCGAAATACATCATCCGAACCGAACTCGGCGAAGCAGATTTCGGGCTTACATCAAGGCTTTTTGACGCGGAGGGAGAGACATGGATCAAAGTGCTTCCGTATAACTTGTCGTACTACAGAGACATGGACGCGGGATTTTCGCTGCCTGCCGGTGTGAAAACAGATGAAGACGGCAGGCTGATGATGCCGATAGAGGGTATTTTAAGTGATTATCATCAGAGACGTAAAATGTAGAGACGCAAAATATTGCGTCTCTACAAGCGGGGGGCGGATTAATCAGGCATTCACAGAGAGCGCGAATCTATCCCCCTGAAATCCTTTTCTTATAAGCAATCCCTGTTATGGCAGGACGGTTTCATTACCAACTGCTCATAATGCTTTCGCCCATGTTCTTTGCCACCTGATCCTGAAACTGCTGGAAACGGTAGCCCACCACCCTGACAATGAAAGACATCACCAGGTACCCGAGTTTGTGATCTTTTTCAAAAAGACTGAGCAGATCATTTTTGGCGATTTTTATCACTTTGCAGGTTCTGGACGCGCAGTATGCCGAAAGCCTCATTTTATAGGGCGGCACAAAGCAGGACCAGCCCAGGGTCCTGGCGATGGAAGGTTTGGCAGATACGGAAGATACGGTCTGATCGTTTGCAGGCTCGTTTCTGCCCGGCAATTCAAAGCGCAGATCAACCTGTCCTTCAAACACAAACCACAGATGGGCTGCCTCGTCCCCTTCCGTAAAGAGCCTGTCCCCGCGTTTATACTCTTCGGTCTGGCAGTGTTTCTGAATCGCAGTCAACTGATCGTCATTCAAACCTTTAAAAATATCGAATGTTTCCAGCAAATCGAGACTGATCATGAGACCTCCTTAAAATATGTATTCAAATATAATCAACACTATATGCCGCAGATAAAGATTCTTTGCATATCATCACTGCGGACACATTATTGCAATCAGTCGTGTAATTGAAACCCATATATCATTTGCTTATAAAATGCAAACAAATATTTGAACATCCTGCAAGATTGTAACCGTAAGCGGGTCAGAATTCATTTATTTCCTTTATTTTTCCGACTGCATCTGTTATATGACGGATTCAGTTTGCTGAACTTCAGGTTTGTGTGACCCTATTTAAAAACTCTTGCATAGCGATCCGATTTTAGTTTTTTACGGCATATTTTCTGCATAATACCGAATCTCTTTTGACTTTATATGATATTTTTTCCCGGGGGGGTTCCCACAGAGTTCACAGAGAAAAAAAAGCCCACGGAGTTCACAGAGTTTTTTAAAAAAATCTCCGTGCGCTCTGCGGTTTTTTCCTGCTCTGTGATCTCTGCGGGAAACAAAATGAGAGAATGCTTTCAATAGAGATTCGGTATAAATACCGTATTCCGTTTTCAGGTATCTGTCTGTGTGCATCTGTGTGCGTCTGTGGCAAAAAAGCAAAATCGGATCAGTATAATTTTACTTTGTCAACTTTCCCGGAGATGTCACCCTGAGCGGAGCGAAGGGTCTCGGTGCGGAGGGGGTGAGATTCTTCGCTGCGCTCAGAATGACACCGGAAAATTAAGTTGACAAAGTGAAAGTAACCCTGCGGGTTAATTTTATGCTCAGATTTCTCCTTGTTTTTCTTTCAATTTACAGCCTCATGCACGCCTTATTTTTCCTGCGGGTCAGAGTGCTTTTTTCAGGCAGCCGCATGGGGCAGCGGGCTTTGATTTTATTTCTGATAATGATGATATTTGCGCCTCTTATCTGCCGAACACTGGAAAAAACCGGATATGAAACACTGACGCGGGCAGCAGCCTTTATCGGCTTTAACTGGATGGGATTTATTTTTCTTGCATTTTCTGCCATCCTTCTCATGGGAGCTGCACAGTCTTTTTTTTATGCGATCAACACGATTGCCCGGGTAAATCTGCCCTCGTTTTCCGGGAAAACGCCGGTTCTTTTTCTGCTCGGCGCCGTCATTTTATTGTGTGTTTACGGGTTCATCGAGGCTCGGAACCTGAAAATCGAGACGCTGCATATTACAACGGACAAACTTCCTCCCGGGACGGACCGCATCAGAATTGTGCAGATTTCGGATATTCACCTCGGACTGCTGGTTCGGGAGGCGTGGCTGAAAATTGTTGCAGAAAAAATCAGGTCGCTGAATCCTGATATGCTGGTCAGCACCGGAGATGTTGTTGACGGCGACATTCATCATCTCTCCGAATTATCTGATTTGTTTCAGGAAATCCGTCCCCGATACGGGAAATATGCGGTAACGGGAAATCATGAATATTATGCAGGGCTTGAGCAGTCTTCGGCTTTTATGCAGAAAGCGGGTTTTGTGATGCTGCGGGGAGAAGCAAAAACGGCAAACTCGCTGATCAATATTGTCGGCGTGGATGATCGGAGCGGAGACGGCTCGGCGCAGGAGTTCCGTCTGCTTTCTTCGGTTCAGAACGGATTGTTTACACTGTTTCTCAAACATCGTCCTGCGGCTTCGGAAAAAAATTTCGGTCTGTTTGATTTGCAGCTTTCGGGGCATACGCACGGGGGACAGATTTTTCCCTTCAGATTTGTCACATCTCAATTTTTTCCTTATTTGAAAGGCTATTATGAATTGCCCAATGGTTCGGGAATTTATACGAATCGGGGAACCGGGACCTGGGGACCTCAGATGCGGATACTCTCGCCGCCCGAAATCACGGTGATTGAACTGAAACGCAAATCCCTCTCTTTGCAGCGCTGAGGGTGACAATAAAAAAATAACACTAAACTCAGCGGTTTATCCGCTGCAATGACGGGTTGTACCATGATAACATCCTTATTCATATACTGATCCACCTTTGGTTTTTTGCGGCATATTTTTTGCATAAATGCCTTATTCCCTTATTCGGATATATGTCTGTGTCCGTCTGTGTGCGTCTGCGGCAAAAAAACCAAAATTGAATCAGTATAGCACATTTCCGTAAAAATCGCAACTCAACGGTGTGAGGCACGGCAGTTCTCATTTTGAAAAACTGCGTTGAACACTGTCTGCGGAAACAGCCGGAATCTCCGTTTATGCAAAGCGGCCCGGGCTGAAAACAGACAAACCCGCTTTACGTCAGAATGAGAATTGCCGGTAAATAGATTTTGGGGACAGATTCAGGATTTTTGTCAGGTCTTTCCGGAATCTCTACTAAGGATTGTTTATAAGCAGGGATTGTCCGGCGATTCCGAAATCCCTGCTTATACACAATCCCTGCAGACGGAGTTCCGGACAGCAATCATGCAAATCCTTTAATCATGCAAATCAGGGTTCAGACAT
>DZCT01000722.1 GCA_022736535.1 Desulfatirhabdium butyrativorans
TCGGGGTTCGCAGGCTCACCCCGACCTACATTTTTCTCTTAACTTAATGCCATTGCCGCCAGCGGACGCTCCCGGAATGCGCTGTCTGTCGGACCGTCTTTGGGACAAGCATTAAGGAAAATGCCCCGGTCGCTAAAAACCGTAATGCAGCCCCGCATAGACATTTGTGTTGCGCCCGAACTGCCCGAAAAATGTATGCCCGTCTGCGCCGGTAAAGACATTTCCGCCGACAACAGCGGTCCAGCGGTCGTCTATCTTATAACGCACATTGGGACGGAGATAAGCGTCCGCATCCGTGGGGCTGTAGTAGGTAAAAAGCGACAGCGTGAGATTCTGATTCATCAACTGCTGCGTCAGCCGCAGAGTGATGACGTGACGGTCTTCATCCGCCGCTTTCGCGCCCTGCGGCAAGTATTGCTCATAAGCCTCGTAATCCATGATATGTTCCACATAATACTGAATGCCGACTTTGAAATCTTTGGCAATTTCAGGCAAATCTCTCTCATACCCTGCAAGAATGCGGAACTGGCTGTTGTCTGTGAACGGATCGTCTCCTTCTTCGTCGTCTCGTGAGTCATAATAGCCGAACTCAAGATTGGCGATGCCGGAGGCAATCTGCCCGCGAATGCTTGCCCCGTAAACATTCAGCTTTGTAAACGCCGCTTTTCCGGTCAGCGAATCCATGCCGGAGGGACCTTTCCAGAATCCCTGATAGCCGTAAGCCGCCAGTTCAATACTCTGAACGGTTTTGTAAATCCGGGCTGCCCATTCGTCATCTTTGAACCATTCATCCGGTTTGTCTGTTTCAATCACCGCATCTTCGCCGGCGCGGCGCCCCAGCATTCTGTTGTAATAGGACAGACGCTTGCCGCAGGGAAAACGGTCTGAATCGAATCGGGGCGTATAAACAATATCTAAATTGACGGCATCGCTGAACAGACTTGCTTTGAGCGCATCGGACGGGGCTTTGAGATATTCATCATCCCGCCCGATAAAAAATGACTGCCAGTCTTTGGGAAACATATCCGTGATAAACAGCATGTCGCCCGTTCCCCAAGTGAGAATCTGCCTGCCGAATTTCATATCCATAAATGCAAGCGGCGAAAAACTGACATTTGCCTCCCGCAAATCAACAATGCCTCTCCCTTCTTCAAGATTGATCTTGTAGTCATCCATGACAGGATCAAGGAGAAAATCAGGACGAATTTTGAAAACCGCATCCTGCCACCGGGTCTCAAATTCCGCCTGAAGCCGGGTTTCGCCGAGCGAGGCGTCTTTCTGGTACGGATCGGACTGAATGCGGATGCCGCCGCGTATTTCCCAAAAACCGCTGAGGTTGGATGAGGGCGGGGTTCGGGGTT
>DZCT01000723.1 GCA_022736535.1 Desulfatirhabdium butyrativorans
TCTCTCCCTTACCGGCATGAATGAATATCTCATGCTCCCATTCGTGGGAATGTCTCGGCGAATAGCCGTTTTCAGCCACTTCAAAAACTCTCATGCAGAAATTTTCGGCACCGTCTGCCTTGCCGATTGCGACTCTTGCGCTGACGCCCTTTACGGTCTCGCTGTTGAAATGTTTGGGCGGTATGTCGGAATAATGAGTGATTTTCATCAATTCTCCTTTTTATTTTCAGATAGTTACATTTTAAATATCTTTGAATTTCCTGAAGCAGTTTCCGATCCGGCGGGATTTAAAAAAAAATCTGCAAAAAAATCATCAAACTGAATTGCTTTTATCATCTTTTGTAATCAAATTCAAGCGAAATAAGCATCGGAGTAGAATATTACTACCTTTGAATACTCCTTCCACCCCATTGACATATCTCCTTATTTTATGGAATAAGAAACACATAAAAAGAAATTCGTGCTTTTCGCAGCTTTCGTGTTTTCGTGTTCCGGTTTTTTAATCTGAATAAACAAAAGGAGAGAAATATGTTTAATTCTTTAAAATTTAAACACCTGATTCGCTCATCTCAGGGCTTCACCTTGCTGGAAATGCTGGTGGTATTAGTCATTATCGGGCTGCTTGCCGGCCTTGTCGGTCCCCGAATGTTCAGCCGGGTGGATGACTCCAAAATAAAAACTGCCGAGGTTCAGATCAAGATGATAAAAGGCGCGCTGCATACGCTGCGGCTCGATATCGGACGTTTTCCGACGGCTCAGGAAGGCATCCATCTGCTCTATTCTCCGCCTTCGGATGAGCGTCTCAAACCGCTTTGGAAGGGTCCTTATTTGGATGAAAAAATCCCGCTGGATCCCTGGGGAAGTCCCTATCAATATGCTGTTCCCGGCAGCGAAGGACAGCCTTTTGCGCTTTATTCATTCGGGGCAGACGGGCAAGCCGGGGGCGATGGGATTAGCGAGGATATTGGCTATGTTGCGCTATAGATTTTCTATACTCGTTACGAGGCTCTGCCTCTCAAAGTCCCGCTCGCTTCTCTGCTCCACCGGATGTGAGACGGCAGAGCCGTTTTTTTTCGTTACGAGGCAGAGCCTCGTAACGAGGAAATTATCCGCTAATACAGCATCCGGCTATACGTTGCTGGAAATTCTGATGGTTGTCGCGCTCATCGGACTCATGGCAGGGCTTGCCGTGCCGCGTCTGACAAGCATTTACGACGGCGTTCAGTGGGCAGGCGAGCGGGATGAGGTGCTGAGGCGTATTTCCCGGCTGGGGTTTGCCGCGTTTCAGGAAGGGCGGGAGTTTGCCTTAAAGAAATATCCGGCGGATGACTCGGATAAACTGCCGCTTGAACTTCCGGT
>DZCT01000724.1 GCA_022736535.1 Desulfatirhabdium butyrativorans
CGCAGAGCGTCCGGGCTGCATTCCCACGCAGAGCGTGGGAACGAGATCACAGCTTTTCTTAGCCTCCTTTGCGCTCTTTGCGAGAAATAAATAAGGAATAAAGAGAAATGAAACATATAAGTTTTATGAAACAGCTTGTGCTGTTGCTGCTGGTCGGCGGGATGATGTTGCCGCCGTCTGCTGCACTGTGTGATGAATCACTCGCCCTTTACGGCATGAAGGGTTATACTTATACTTACTCGCCTCTGCCTTCCAAGGGGCTGAATATTCAGACCGGGGGCATGTACTCCCGATTCGGAGGCGCAAAACTGAATTGCAGAGAGGGCTATGTCTGGGCAGTTCCCTTCAGCCTGACCTACGGCGACGGAGACCGGTTTGAATTTTCCGCAGCGAGTCATTGGGAATACTGGGAAAATACCGATGACTACTGGAGCAATAAAGGGATTGATACAGACAATAAAGGCATCGGCGATGTGTTTCTCGGCGCAAAAATACGCCTTCTCGGACAGGAAAAAGGCAGAAATTTTCCGGATGTCTCGCTCATGCCATATATACTTATTCCCACAAGCAATCGGGACAAATCCATCGGCGATCTTTATCTCTACAATCCGACCAGCGAAGATGACTATGCCTACGGCGCGAATCTGCTCATCGGCAAACGCTGGGAGAAGTTTTATCTCGCGGCAAATCTGGGTTTCAGTTATTTGGATTCCGATATTGAGTATATCGAAAACAGCACCTATCTTTTCGGACTGACCTTTGAATATCAGATTTCCGAAAGTCTGACTTCCTATCTGGAATTTATCAACAATCAGAACAAAAGTCAGGAAAATTATCCCAAAGGCAGTTATTGCTATGACGAAAATACAGATGAAGATATTCGGGAACTGGGACTTGGATTTACATGGCTCACAGGCGGATGGGGCATGAAATTTTATATGGGAACCGGGCTGAGTCATACAGCCCCCGACATCCGTGCAGTCGCTTTAATCAACCGCACATTTTCGTTTTAGACTATTTGCCACGAATGCGCACGAATGGCTTCACGAACATAAGAACACGAATTTTTTAAAAATCTTAATTTATTCATTCGTGTTACGCAACCGGACGGTTTCCCCCTTTTTTAAAGGGCCCGGGCTAAGAATAGGTAAGGGGGATTTCTCGTGAGCGGCACAGAAATCCCCCCTGCCCCCCTTTAGAAAAGGGGGGATTCGCGTACCGGCTGCGTAAGATGAGTTATTCATTCGTGTTTTTTATTCGTGAAACATTTGTGTTCATTCGTGGCGAATTTATGACGAGTCTTATGCGCACGAATGGCTTCACGAACATAAGAACACGAATTTTTTAAAAATCTTAAT
>DZCT01000009.1:0-6413 GCA_022736535.1 Desulfatirhabdium butyrativorans
AAAAAAATGTTTCCCACAGAGGACACAGAGTTTTAAAAGCCCACGGAGAACACAGCGTTTTTTCTCTGTGTTCTCCGTGTGTTCTCTGTGTTCTCTGTGGGAAATATTTTTTTACAGTATTAAAGCCCGAAATACTGCCGCAAAGCCGAAAGGGGACGGCGCATGATGCAGTAAAACAGCGTCACTTCTTTTCCGTAAATTTTGGCTGAACCTCTTAATCCGATGCGGGGCGGATGAGCTTCCCCGGACAGCGAGGCTTTCACACGAAAGGACAGAACACCGTCAGGCGTCAGCCGCGCCTCATAATCGGCTCGGCGCAGCTTTGCAGGTAAAGGACGGTTCGGTTCGGCATTGAGAAAAATCAGTACATCCGCGCCGGTTTCCAGATTGACGGCATCAGAAACCGGAAGGTGAATTTCCGCTTCAACAGAGGCAGGATCGGCAATGGTCAGAATTTTTTCACCTGTCATCACCGGTTTTCCGAGCCAGTCGCTCACATCTCCTAAGACCGCAATCCCCTCCTGTTCCGCACAGACTTTTATGCGCTTCAGCATCGCCGCCATATACTCGCTTTCAGCCGATTTCTGCTCGATCTGCGCTTTCAGAAGCAGCACGGTTTCCCTGCTGTTCTCATCGGAAAATGCTTTCTGCGCGGCGCGCATATATTCAGCCTGTATCACGCCGAGGGCTTTTTTCGAGACTTCATAAGCATTGCGCGCTGCTGTGTCATCCAGCTCAAACAGAACTTGTCCGGCTTTTACTGCCTGCCCCGGTTCTGTATGAAACTGCCGGATCACGCCGTCGGCAGGCGCGCTGACAACAAAAAAGTGAAAGGGAACGATTTCTGCGGGCGCGAGAACCGAAATTCTGACCGGTGCCTGCATGAGCAAAACAAAGAGGAGAAAACTGATCGCCTGCAATGCCCTTTTCTGCAAAACAGACCTTGCAAACATTGCCTGAACAGAAAATCGGCTTTTTCTTTTTAATGCGGCACAGGCATGAGCGTAAGCATCTGCAAGATATTCCGAAAGCGCAGTCTCTGCTTTATCCCAAGGGCTTTCACGGAAAAAAAGAATGCCGCCTTCCATCCCGCCTCCGGGAGAAATCAGAGGACACCAGAGCGCAAATTCAGGAAAATATTCTTTCCATTCGCTTCGGCGGTTTTCAGACAGGTCTTTTTCTGTGAAGACAAAAATGTTCCGGCTTTCCGGCTTGGGAAAAAAATTCTTTACAATATTTTTTGCAGAGTTGAGAAAAGGAGAATGAGGATCAGGGCTGTCTGCGCCGGATATCGCTTCGATGCGGATATTTCCGCCCGCGTCTTTCCGCCAGAATATAGCCTGCCGGTAGTGTATCAGCCGCAGACTTTCGTTTACAATGACAAAGGAAAGTTCGGCGGGCGTTTGGGCGTGGCGGGCAAGTTTTTCAAGCTGAATCAGCGTGCTGAGAATCAGAAGTTGCTGTTCGGGAGTCATATCAAAGAATAACCACGAAGAACACGAAAGCTGCGAAAGACACGAAAGATATCGAGCCAACAGACTTTCGTGTTCTATTCCTCTTTTCTTTGTGAAAATAAAAACAGTTCGTGTGCATTTATTCGTGAGCAATTCGTGTTCATTCGTGGCAAAAATTCATGGCAAAGATCGCTCACTTTGACGAGTGATTCGCATTTTGGAGAAGATTCATGCCGATATAAACGTAATGCAAACCTGATATGATGGTCAGCCCCGCTGTCAGCCAGTATAATATTTTTTCAACAATCGCTGCGGCGATAAAGATAAAAGACTCAAAGTTCAGCAGTGTAAAAAGAACTGTCACCACCTGCGCCACCGTGGTGCATTTGCTGACAAGGCTCGGTCGGATTTCAATGTTTATATTGATGATTTCGGAGACAGCAAAGCCCGCCATAATGACAATATCCCGGCTGATGACAATCACCGCGAGCCATCCGGGAATAACTTTCAGCACCGCGAGGCTGATAAAAGCGGACATCAGCAGGATTTTGTCGGCAATCGGGTCCAAATATGCGCCCAATTCGGTTTTCTGGTTGAAGCATCTTGCAAGAAGTCCGTCCAATGCGTCGCTGATACCGGCAGCAGCAAAGACAAGCAGCGCGGCGGAAAACATTCCTCTCAGCAGACAGATCACAAAAAGAGGGGTCAGCAGGATTCTGCTGAGAGATAATATGTTGGGAATATTTACTGACATTATTTGGGAATCAGATCAATTGTCATGGAATTTTCGGATACGTTGTAAACTTTCATGTAAAACAGTTCAAAAATTTTCACCGAAAGCGCATCTGCAAGGGAAACACTGTTTCCGTCAAAATTGACGCCGATGCCTGCCTCATCAGCTTTCATCTCCAATATCTGTATCGTTTTTACACCCGGAATATCGGTCAGGGTTCTGCGGAAATTCATAAAATTTCCGAGTTCCCGGATGCCGCGGACACGAATTTCAATCGCTCCCTGTTTTTGAGGCAAAGCCGCTTCAGGTCTGCCGACTGTATCGCCGGCAGCCGCATCGCTTTGAGCAGCCGGCGCGCTGACAGGACTTTCAGAAACAGGCGTAGCGGAAACACTGTCTCTCGGCGGCAGTTTCTCAGCGCCGGCACTGGCGTCCGAAGACGGCGGCGTATCGAAAACAGGCGGCAGAGACGGAAAATTTTGCGTCTTTTCAGGCGGCAGTTTCTCAACGCCGGCATCCGCAGGCGCTGTTTCAGCAACCGCCTCGGATAAGCGGGCATAAGCTTTCTGCCATACTTTTGCAATTTGCAGGGAAAGGTCTTCTCCGGCAAGCACACCCGCGGCTGAAAGCGCATTTTTACTGCCTTCAGTTTCATTCGTACCTGTTTTTACAGCAGTCTGAAAGGTGGCGGCGATTTCCTCACCGGTATCAGTTCGGAGCGCACGGGCAGAAACAGTGCTGCTGAAAGCCACTTCTCCCGGGCCTGCGCCCGAAACTTTATACACAACAGTTTTTCCCACAATTACCACACCCGCGTTCATGCGGGTTCCCATGCTGATTGCCTCCCGATTGTCAAGATCGGGCGGATAAGTCATATCGCTTCTGCCTTTGCCGTCTGAAGTCCGGTATCCGTGATTGACAACGCTGAATCCTTTCTGCTGCATGACGTCGCCTATAGCCGTCTCTGAAAATGAAGGAAGAGACGCGGACTGACCTCCCCACCAATATTGAAAGGAATCTTTTTCCAGATTCTGCTCTGCAAGTAAAAACAGAACCGAGGGCATGGCTTTCATGCTGTTTGCCGGCTCAGGCTTTACGGGAGCCTGAGCCGTCGGAACCGATGTTTCCGCAGTTCCCGTTTTTTCAGGGACAGCCTCATCTTCCCCTAAAATTTCCGTTGCCGTCATCTCGCCGGATACGGCATTTTCCGGAGGCGGTTCTTCCGCTTTTTCGGATTCCGGCAGTTTCTGCACATCTTCCGGGGGCAGTTCTTCCATTTTTTCAGATTCCGGCAGTTTCTGCACAGACACCTTTTCCAGTTGCGCTTCCAGCGACTTTATCCGGTCGGTGATCACCGTGGCTTCCAGCATGATCCGATAAGTTTTTTCGGTTCTGAATTCAGCCAGAATTTTGTAATCACGGATAAATTTGCCGGCGTCGTCATACAGAATTTTACATAGTTTTGAAAAATTATGGGTTCTGTCCTCGGCAGGAAAAATTTCCGCCGCCGCGGTATTGACTGCTGAAATCAGACATGCCGACAGCGCCTGTTCTTTTGCCGCAGCGATATTTTTATTAAGAATTTCAGCCGTTCCTATTACATTCACGGTTCTGACGGCAACGTCTTCCTGAGCATGAGCAAGTCCTGAACACATCAGGAGCATCGCCGAAAATAAGAAAATACTTTGTCTGAAGCAGTCCATTTTTATGTCTCCTTATTATATCTTCTCCGGAGTGCTGAAACGACCTGTTTTATAAAACCGACATAAAACCTGTTCGGCAAAGTAAAGCGAGTTAAAAACTCGCTCTGCAGCTCCGCTCGAAATGACAACCGAGTTAAAAACTCGCTCTACAGCTTTGCTCGAAATGACAATGCCCGCCGCCCTACATTTTCCGTTTTAATGCGTAATCGGCAATATGGAGAAGAATTTCCTTTGTTTTTGACTTATCAAATATCGAAAGCGCCGCTTTTGCGCCTGAAATATGCTCGGCTGCCTTTTGTTCCGTGTATTTAATCCCTCCGTGGGATTTCAGTATGTTTACCAATGTTTCAAAAGACTGAACTGAAAAATTTTTGTTTTTTATAATTTCTGTCATACGGACACGGGTTTCAGGATCAGCCGCTTTCAGGGAATAAATCACCGGCAGCGTGAGTTTTCCTTCTTTCAGGTCTGCTCCCACTTCTTTTCCCAGTGTTTTGCTGTCTGCGGTATAGTCCAAAAGATCGTCCGCCATCTGAAAAGCAATCCCCATATTAAGCCCGTATTCGGCAAGCGCGGCTTCTTCCGGTTCGCCCGCGCCGGCAATCAGCGAGCCTACCCTACAGGCTGCGGAAATCAGAACAGCGGTCTTGCATCGGATAATCTCCATATATTCCGCTTCTGAAAGGTCAGTATCTCCTTTTCTCACGAGCTGATGAAGTTCGCCTCGGGACATCTGTTCTGTAATTTCGGAAATGACCTCGATGACTTTCATATTCCGTGCTTTCACAGCAAGGGAAAGAGAGCGGGCAAGGAGAAAATCGCCCACCAGCACTGCGGCAGTGCTGCCCCATATCGAATGTGCGACCGGTTTGCCCCTGCGCAACGCTGCGCCGTCAACTATGTCGTCATGCAGGAGCGAGGCGGCATGAAGGTATTCAAAAATTGCGGAGAAATTTTTGTCTTCATTGCCGGTGTAGCCGCAGAGCCTTGCAGAAAGCAGCATCAGCAGGGGCCTCAGGCGTTTTCCGCCGCTGAACAGAATGTGTCCGGCAGTCTCACGAATCAGATCAAGATGAGGATTCAGATTCTCTCTGAGCGCGGTTTCAATGCCTTCAAGATCATTTTTCGCCTTCGCAATGATCTCTTGCTTTATATTTCTCATATTCCGCTCCTCGAAATCTGATCAAATATGATCATCATCCGATTCCTGTTTCACCGAGGCTGCCCCCGCTTTGCAACTTAGGTCTTACATCCTCTCCGCAGGCTTTACATCCCGTCAAGCTGACGGTAGTGCTTTGTCAACCATATTTTGACGGATGAAATAAACCGATTTTCTGAAATCAGACTGATTTTATCCGTCAATTTAAAATTGACAAAGCAGTAGTTTATGTTTATGCCGCAAGCGCTTTCAGATTCAGAGCGGCGTTGAAATCACGGTCAATTTCAGCACCGCATGACGGACAGACAAAGATTCTGTCCGACAGTGTTATTCCGGCGTTGATATTCCCGCACACTGAGCATTTCTTTGTTGACGGGAACCATCTGTCAGCGATGATTAATTTTCCGCCGGACATTTTCATTTTGTATTCAAGCTGCCGTCTGAACTCGTAAAATCCCATGTCGGAAACAGCTTTTGAGAGTTTTTCATTGCCCGTCATGCCTCTGACGTTCAAATCTTCTATGACCGCAGTTGAATAATTTTCTGTCAGTCCTGCCGTGAGCTTATGAAGCGCATCCTGTCTCATGCAGGAAATACGGTAATGAAGCCGTGCAGCTTTGCGCTTTGCTTTCTCACGGTTTTTTGAACCTCTGACTTTCCGGGACAGCGATCTCTGCAGTTCTGCAAGTTTCTTCTGCAATTTCCGGTACGCCTTCGGACCCCCGACGGTTTCACCTGTCGAAACGGTCGCAAGATTTTTCACGCCGAGATCAACACCTGCAACCGCCCGGCTTTCGCTGACCGCAGGTGTATGATTTATTCTGACGCTGACACTTGCGAACCGCATTCCGGCTGTACGTGAGACTGTCGCACTTATGATTTCTCCTGCAAATCTCAGGTATTCCCTCATTTTCACCCGGCCGAGCTTCGGAAATCCGATTTTCCTGCCGTCAATGTCAAAATGATCATTTCCGACATAAAAGCTGTCGTGAACACCCTTCTTTTTGAACTGAGGATACTGTGCCGTGCCGTTGAAGAAATTCACAAACGCCTTCTGTAAATAAATAAACGGCTGCTGACATGCGTATTTGGTAACTTCGTATGTCCACGGGAATTCTTTTTCCTTGAGGGCATTGAACTCTTTCTTAAGCGACAGCCCGGACGGTTTCAGTCCGGCTTCATACTGTTTTTTCCACTCGGACAGTCCCCAGTTCCATGCAAAACGGGCAATGCCGCATGCTTTGCAGAAATATTCGGTCTGCGCTCTGTCCGGATCAAGTTTTATTTTGTGTGTCAGTATTATTTCCATGTGTCAACCCTGCAAATCTGATCATCTGTACAGATTTATACAGATTTATACAGAT
>DZCT01000009.1:6513-22367 GCA_022736535.1 Desulfatirhabdium butyrativorans
TACAGATTTATACAGATTTATACAGATATGTTCAGATTTATGTCAACAGTTACTTACCCTCTCAGGATTGAAAAAAATATTTTCCGCAGAGATATTTCCCACAGAACGCACAGAGAGAAAAAAAGACCACAGAGCGCACAGAGGGTATTAAAACGCTGTGATCTCTGTGAACTCTGTGGGAAAAAAATTCCCGGCAGACCCCGAACCTCTCAATTCAATCCTCAATTTCTCCGATAAGATCATATTCCAGCGCGTCTGTAATTCTGACACGGACAAAGCTGCCGATTGCCAAATCATCGGCGTGAATATAGGTGATGCCGTCCACATCCGGGGACTGAAACGCTGTCCGACCGGCAAAAAGACCGGGTTCTGTTTTCTCTTCCGCCAGCACGGTCAGCGCCTTGCCGACATATTTCTGATTTTTTTGCAATGAAATTTCCGACTGACAGGACATGATGCGTTGACAACGCCGTTGCGCCGTCTTTTTCGGAACATGCCCCGAAAGCCTGTGTGATGCGAGGTCTTCGGCATCCGAATAAGTGAAAACCCCCAGATGATCGAAACGAATGTCTTTGACAAACTGTAACAGCAGCTTAAAATCCTTTTCTGTTTCTCCGGGAAATCCCGCAATAACGGTTGTCCGCAGAACCGCTTCCGGCAATGCGGAGCGGATGCGGTCAAACAGCGCGTACAAATCTTCACGGGAATAATGCCGCCCCATGCCTTTTAATATCCTGCTGCTCGCGTGCTGAATCGGAATGTCAAAATAAGGGCATATATTCGGATGCGATGCCGCAGTACGGATAAGAGACTCGCTGATGCTTTCAGGATGCCCGTAGAGAAAGCGTATCCATAAATTTTCAGACAGTTGCGCCAGCATCGCCAGCAGCCCGGAAAGCGTGATATTCCCCTGCAAATCCGCGCCGTAGCCCGTTGTATCCTGCGCCACCAGAATCAGTTCTTTTACGCCGGATGCCGTCAGTTCCCGCGCTTCTGAGACAATATCTTCAGGGACACGGCTTCTCTGTTTTCCGCGAAGCCTGGGGATGATGCAGTAAGTACAGTGACGGCTACATCCTTCCGAAATTTTGAGATATGCGCTGTACGGAATCGTCAGCACACGGGGGCCGCCTGAAATCGGCGCGGCATCGGGCCGCGGTAAAAAGCATTTCGGTTGCAGGTTGCAGGTTGGCAGAGACATAAAATTTTGCATCTCTGCCGCCTGCACAATTCTGTCAAAAGCCCCGGTTCCGAGAAACATATCGGCTTCCGGCAATGCTTCTGCAATATCTTCCCGGTATCGTTCCGGAAGACATCCTGCAACAATCAGTTTGCGGCAGTTTCCCTTTTTTTTAAATTTTGCCAGTTCAAGAATCGAGTCTATGGATTCAGCCGCCGCATCTTCGATAAAACTGCATGTATTGACAATGATAACATCAGCTTCATCGGGATTCTGAACAACATTCCCTCCGGCTTCCGTAAGTCTGCCCAGCATGATTTCGCTGTCAACCTGATTCTTTGCACATCCGAGACTCAGCATAAATATTTTCATGGTCAGCTAACAGCAAAAAGTTCTCGCAAAGACGCGGAAAGCGCAAAGAAATGAGATTTGACAAGTTTTGTCATTTTATAAAAGCAGGTTATAAAAGCAGGGTTGTCAAATCTTTTAAAATTCAGTTCTTTGAGTCTTTGCGAGAACCTTTTTTGTTTCCGATATTCTATAACTTGTATTTAGGCGGCTTTGTTTTATCTCCGTCTTTTCTCAATTTCAGAAGTTCCTGCGCTTTTTTATGCCCCAGATAAGAGGCTTCCTTCAAATCATTTTCCGCCTGCTGGGCGTCTCCGAGTTTGTAATACACAATTGCCCTGTTATAATAGGCGTTTGCATTGTTCGGCTTCAATTCAATCGCACTGGTCAGCGCGTCCACCGCTTCTTCATATTCGCCGGCGCGGTACAGATTTTTTCCTTTTTCCAGCCGATCCAGCGCAATGGTATTATGGGCAGATGTTTTTGAGAAGGTTTTAAATTCATATCCGCAGTGTTTGCAGACATTTGCTTTCAGCATCACCCGCTCCGCGCATCGCGGACAGGTCTTCATCAGTCCCAGCGTGTTCTGATCCACCTTTTCCCGTATTTTCTTGTTGACCGTGACAATATATTTGTCCATGATCCGTTGCAGAAACATGGCAAAGGGGCGTTCGTCAATCTGATAGATGGCAATCTGATGATTGATTTCCTGCTGGACAATTTCCTGATTTTCTTTTATATCCGGCAGGATCAGCGAAAAGTCAGCCAAAAGTTCGATAATCTGCCCGTATTTGTCAAGCTGCAAATTCTGTATCGCGGCGGAATCCCCCATTTCATTTTTGATATTTTCCAGCTTGAAATAATCCAGCGCGTTTTTAATCAGGGTCTGGGTCCCGTCCCGAATGGTCTTTTCCAACGTAGCGGTATCATGTTCTTTTTTCATCCCGTGGATTTTATTTTCATATTTTTCCCTCAGGCTCTGCATTTTTCCTTCATATTCTTTGTCCAACCATCTTTTGGTGACAGCGAATGTGAGGACTAAGGAAAAAATGGTGGAAAGAACGGTGACCACGAAAGATATATACCTGTTGGGGATTTGAAGCGGCAGGTATGTTGAAATCCCCACAGCTATAGACCCCACAATAATCAAGCTGGTATAAATATTCATTTCCTTACCTGATTTTGTCCAATCTTATCCGAAAAATTGTCCCTATTGAAGAGTTATGATTGTATTTTATTGTGCTGTAAGAGTCAAGCTTTTAAATAGGGATTTCTGCACAGTTCTGACAGAAATATGACCGTGTTTTCCGACCGGGGATTCAGACCGGTTTTTCATTGAAATATACTTTTACATTTTATTTCAAGTTATTGTCTGAAATTTTCAATAAAAATCCTGCCGCTGAAACAGCGCCGGAGCATTCGCCGATTCCCCTTTCCGCCGGGTCTTCACGGCAAAAATCAGAAAGCCATATTGATCCCTCCTTATGTTTTTTCTTGACATTTTTTTTGAATCGCTTAATATTTTATACTTTTAATAAATGAGCATCAAATTTCGGATTCGAGGAGGAGCAGATAACGATTATGTACGCTGTTGTTCACACAGGCGGAAAACAATACAGGGTTGAGGCAGGCGACATTTTCAGGTTTGAAAAAATTCCGGGAGATGTCGGCGCGGCAGTTTCTTTTGACAAAGTGCTGATGTACTCGGACGGCGAAAATGTCAAAATCGGCAGACCTGTTCTCGGAGATGTGGCGGTCAGAGGCTGCATTATGGAGCAGGGAAAAGCCAAAAAAATATTGGTATTCAAATATAAAAGACGGAAAAGATACCGCCGGAAACAGGGGCATCGTCAGCCCTATACGGCGGTAAGAATAGACAGCATCGAAGCGCCCGGAAGTCCGGCTTCGGCGCAGAAACAGGAAAGTTGAGAATTTAAATAAGGATTAAGAATCATGGCACATAAAAAAGCAGCAGGCAGTTCGAGAAACGGCAGAGACAGCAACGGTCAGCGGCGCGGCGTCAAACGCTACGGCGGCGAAAAAGTAAGCGCGGGCAGCATTCTCGTGCGCCAGCTGGGCACCAAAATCCATCCCGGCGAAAATGTGGGACTCGGCAAAGATTACACGCTTTTTGCCAAAATTGACGGAATTGTCGTTTACGAAAGAATGGGGCGTTCCCGCAAGAGAGCGAGCGTTTACGCGGCGTGAAATTCATTGACGAAGCACTCATTACGGTTCAGTCCGGCAACGGCGGAAAAGGCTGTGTCAGTTTCCGGAGGGAGCGGTTTGTGCCCCTCGGCGGACCCGACGGCGGCGACGGCGGCAGGGGCGGGGATGTGATTCTGACCGCCACCACCCGGAAACGGACCCTGTATCATTTTCAGTTTCAGCGGCAATTCAAAGCCAAAAACGGCGGCAACGGACTGGGACAGCAGAAAACAGGGAAAAACGGCGAGGATATTGTCATTGAAATTCCGCCCGGAACTTTGGTTACGGACGCTGATACCGGAAAGCTGATAAAGGATTTTACAGCAGAGGGCGAAACCCTTGTCATTGCAAAGGGCGGCAGGGGCGGACAGGGCAACAAGCGATTTGCCACCTCCACCAACCGGTCGCCCCGGTTTGCCCAGCCCGGCGAAGAAGGCGAGACCCTGAAGCTAAAAATGGAACTGAAACTGCTGGCGGATGTCGGCATTATCGGGCTTCCCAATGCCGGGAAATCCACGCTGACCCGCGCGGTTTCTTCGGCAAATCCCAGAGTCGGCGCATATCCTTTCACAACGCTGTCGCCCAATCTCGGCGCGGTCTATCTTGAAGGCGCGGAGCCGTTTGTGGTCGCGGATATTCCCGGACTGATCGAGGGCGCGCACAAAGGCGCGGGGCTTGGGATTCAGTTTCTGCGGCATATTGAAAGAACCCGCATTCTGATTCACCTGATTGACGCGTCTGCTCTTGATCCGGAAAAGCCGCTCTCCGGTTACAACACCATCAACAACGAACTCGGCCTTTACAGCAAAGAACTTCCCAAAAAGCCGCAGATTGTGGTGCTGAACAAATTGGACATGCCGGAAGCAGTCGAACTGGCGGATAAATTTCAGACCGCGGCAAAGAAGGCAAAGATAAAGGCGAAAGTGATATGCGTCTCTGCGGTCACAAGACAGGGCATGGAAGAACTGACGTCCGCTCTTATTCCTTTACTGACAAAAGATGATAAAAAAGGGGCGGGAAAATAACGGGAATGTATTTATCACAATTCTGACCCGCATCGTATTCCATAGGGACACGCCGCGGGCGTGTTCCCTACCCATTCAGATTACAGCCTTGCAGCCGAAATAATTTCTATGTAATACAGTTTGTTAATTGTTATTTAATAACAGAAGATGATGATAAAAGAATTTTCAAAAGACGGACAGCGGATATTATGGGGGGATGTCATTCAATGTTTGGAGACGGTCAGGAATGAGAGCATTGACCTGATTTTCTGCGATCCTCCCTATAATATCGGAAAAAATTTTAACGGAACAAAAGATAAATGGAAAAGTGATGAATCTTATTTATCATGGTGTTACAAATGGTTAGAATTGTGCATTCAAAAATTGAAACCGGCAGGATCAATGTATGTAATGGCGGCGACACAGAACATGCCGTTTATAGATATATTTTTACGGAAACATTTGACCATACTTTCACGAATTATCTGGTATTATGACAGTTCCGGCGTTCAGGCAAAAAAATATTTCGGTTCTCTGTATGAACCTGTTCTGCATTGTGTAAAAAATCCATCGGAGTATTCATTTAATAGCGACTCAATTCTTGTGGAGGCGCGCACAGGTGCAACAAGAAAACTCATAGACTATCGCAAAGCCGTACCGGCAATGTATAACAGCAGAAAAGTACCCGGCAATGTCTGGTATATTCCCCGTGTCCGTTACCGAATGCCGGAATATGAAGAACATCCCGCGCAGAAACCTGTAGCCCTGCTTGAGCGGATAATATTGGCAAGTTCCAATCCCGGCGATACGGTTTTGGACCCTTTTTCAGGAACATTTACAACTTCTTTTGCGGCAAAAAAATACGGACGTTTATCTGTCGGAATAGAAATCGAAGAGGCTTATATCAAAATCGGACTGAGGAGGCTTAACATCTGTTCGGAATACAACGGAGAAATTCTTTGTCCGCCGCATAAATCATATAAGAAAAAATATTCTGATGAGTCGGATAATTTGACACTTTTTGAGAGAGACAATGCAGCAACATCCCTTTACCGACAAAATTATTGATATTCTGACAAAACATTTCGGAACAGACAGCAAAACTGTTTTTGATTTAAGCCCGATGATTCAATATCTGAATCACAAGACCAAATCAGCAAATAGCGGCTCAAAGGCGCGAAGCAGTTTTGGCAATCTTTACGCCATTTATGTGCTGACAGAAGATTATCTGAGTTTTGCTGAATCAGGTGAATCAGGCGATTATTCACAATATGAAGGCGCAGATTTCAGCCCCCTGCTTCAGCGTATGAGAGAACTTCCATTCGGCAGCAAACTTCAAAATCATCCCCTGAACAATCGGGCAAACGATGAATTTCATAAATTTTTTCCTCAGGAAACCAGAAGACCGATTCTGAGAAAAGTTGATACTCAGAAATATTGGATAAATGAGAGTCTTCTGAAAGTAAATGTTTCGGGAAGAGAGATAAATCTTGCCCGGGCAGTTATTGACATTATTGACAGTTATGCAAAGACGAAGCGGACTTCGTTCAATCAGTTTATCAAAGACTGCGAGAGATTAAAAACATTAGAAAAAGAAGATGATGAGAGTATCATTCAGTTTATACACGAGTTGATTGCGCCTGAAAAAGACGCCCGTATTTTTGAAATCGTAAGCTATGCGATACTCAAACAATATTATGCAGAGAAAATAATCTTTATCGGATGGAAAAGGAATGATATTCGGAAGGAGATTTTACGTCTGTATAAAACCGGAAGAACCAACGCAAATGACGGCGGTATTGATTTTGTAATGAAACCCTTGGGAAGGTTTTTCCAAGTTACCGAAACGCTCGATGTTAAAAAATACTTTCTGGATATTGACAAAATTGAGCATTATCCGCTCTCTTTTGTGATAAAGACCACGCTTCCCATATCAAAAATTCGTAACCATCTGAAAGAAGGAGCATTTCAGCAATACAGTGTTGAATCTGTTGTTGAAAACTACATGAAAGCAATAGAACGGGTTATAAATATACCTGTCCTGCTTAAACTTTTTGATACTGTGGTCAAAAAAGGCGGATTGCGACAAGTTTTGGATGAGATAATCAAATGGAGCAAAGCAGAGTTTAACGATATGAGTGATGATGTAAATACTGTAACTAAGGGGTGATGTTGAGGATAACGGAAATGTATGACGGCCCGTGCAAGGGAGGATACTGACGCCGACACTGATTTTGCCGTTATAAAGCAAAATGCAGTAAGGTGCGGATGAATTTTTTATGAAAACTGACAGAACAGCTTGTTTTAATTCTGTAAAACGTGCAGTTGTAAAGGTGGGAAGCAATGTTCTCACCAAAGATCAGGGACTGAATATCGGACTTATCGAATCCGTCAGCGGGCAGATTTGCCGCCTGATTGACAAGGGCGTGGAAATCATTCTGGTGTCTTCCGGCGCAATGGCAGCAGGCGTCAGAAAACTCGGATTGGAGAGACGTCCGGATGAAATCCCCAAGCGTCAGGCAGTCGCTGCAGTGGGTCAGGCAGGTCTGATGATGGAATATGAAAAGGCTTTCGAGCTGTATGAAAAAAAAGTGGCGCAGATTCTGCTGACCGGCGACGGACTCACGAGCCGCAAAAGATATTTGAATGCCCGAAACACGCTTCATACGCTCCTGTCATGGAAGGTGGTTCCGATTATCAATGAAAACGATACGGTCTCGGTGGAGGAGATCAAATTCGGAGACAATGACAACCTTTCCGCCATGATCACGCTGCTGATGAACGCGGATATTCTCATCAATCTCACGGACATTGACGGGCTTTACACCAAAGACCCCCGGGTCTTTCCCGATGCCCGGCTGATTCCTGCGGTGGACGGCATCAGAAAAGAGATTGAAAAATTTGCAAGCGACATTCCGGGCGCGCTCGGCACCGGCGGCATGTCAAGCAAAATCAAAGCTGCCAGAAAAGTCACCACTGCCGGCATTCCCATGGTTATTGCAAAGGGAACCAAGCCGGATATTCTGATAAAACTTTTTTCCGGCGAAGAACACGGAACATTTTTTGTTCCGAAGAAAGAGAAACTGACCAATCGCAAATGCTGGATCGGTTTTAATCTGAAGCCCAAAGGACTGCTCCGGATTGACAAAGGCGCGGCAAAAGCACTGCTGGAACGCGGCAAAAGTCTGCTTCCCAGCGGCATTGTCGGCGTGGAGGGCGAATTTGATGCGGGCGCGGCTGTGGAATTCAAAAACGGCGACGGCGAAATTATCGGAACCGGTCTGGTGAATTACAGCTCCGCAGATATTCGCAAAATCATGGGGCTTCAGACAAACAAAATCGAAGAACAGCTCGGATACAAACCTTATGACGAGGTGATTCATCGGGATAATCTGACCATTACGGGAAATTGAGAAGTGAGAAGTGAGAAGTGAGAAGTGGGAAATGGAATACAGCCTTCTGTGACGCAGTTGGTGCCCGATTGACAACCTCTTATTCTGAGTAAAATAACACCGTGTTAAAAAAAATAAAAAGAACTTTCACATCCATATTGCCGATTTCCGGCAGGAGATACGGGGCTTGCAGACGTTGCGGTTCATGTTGCAGACTGCCGTATATATGTAAATTTCTCAGGCAGGATGCTGAGGAAAAATATTATTGTTCCATTTACTGGGTGCGTCCTTTGAATTGCAGAAAATATCCCAGAACCGAATCCGAATTTTTGACAAAAACCGTATGCGGATACAGATTTGAACCGGCGACCATGGCACCGAGACCCTCGGTCATCCGTCTGTCTTTAATTGTTGCATCCTTTATCCGAAAATTTTTGCATGTAGGGTAGCACACAGCTTTTTCCACAGCTATGATGCTTGTGCTGCCTGACAGTGTGAGGAGGAAATACAGTCATGAGTAAAAAACTGCTGACAGGCGGACTGCTGTTTTTTCTGATTTCGGCAACTGTTTTTGCGGATCAGGCAGCGTGGATTGAGAAATCGCAGGCTGAGAAAGCCGCGGAAATGCTCCGTCCCGGGTCAAAGCTGAGAAGCTACTGCGCGCCCTGCGGCGATACCGCATGGATGGAACTGCCGGTCGCTCAAACGGAAGTCAGCCACCGGGAGGGCGCGTTTTATGAAGTGCAAGTCAACGGAAACGGCATAGACCTCGCGTATATCTATATCGAGAAAAACGGCAAATGGCGCAATCTTGCTATGATTCTCGGTATTCCGGTCCAAGACACTCCTGAATTTCTGCCTGAAAATCCCGCCGCGGCTTCTGTTCCGGAAGCCCGAGAAGTTCATCACATTGACAGAATCGTAACCCGCTGTCTTGAAAAAGAGATTTCCACACTCGGAATAACCGCGTGCCTTGATGACGGCTATAAACTCTGGGATGCTGAATTAAATAAGGTTTATAACCAGCTTCGGGTCAATCTGAAGCCCGAACAGCAGAAGGCATTGAAAGCCGCTCAGACGGAGTGGATCAAATACCGGGATGCGGAATTTGCGTTCAAAAACAGCTTTTACAGCTCGCTTCAGGGGACAATGTATCAGACCATGAATGCCGAGGATTGCTTGGAAATGGTCAAAAAGCGGACCTTGGAACTTGAATCCTGTTTAAAGCTTTTAAAAGAATAATCTGCTGTGAGGGGTTAGGGAATTTTTCCCTAACCCCTTATTTAAAATCAAAAAACGTAGGACTGACAAAGCGAAGCGTGTCCGCCGCGCGGGCTATCCGATCAACTCCCTGCCCAATTCGCTGATGAGCAATTCCGGCGGCTTGGCTTGATAGACGCCGAATGCCGCTCCTTTTTCCGGGTCAATGCCCCGCAGAAAAATATAATACACCCCGCCGAAGTCCTTTTGATATGAGTAGTCTTCTTTTCTCACAGAGAGATATTGGTGCAGCGCAAGCGTATAGATATGATACTGAAGAATGTAGAAATTCGTCTTCATGGCTTCGGCAAGCGCGTCCTGATGGTAGTCTTCAACCCGATTGCCGAGAAAGTTTGACTTCCAATCCACGAGATAAAATTTGTCCCGGAATTGAAAAACCATGTCTATAAACCCCTTCATAAATCCCTGAACTGCCGCAAAATCCAGTTCTCCGATAAGTGAAGGGAAATCTGCCGGCAATTCAGAACCCGCGTATCTTTCAAAAATTCTGCCTAACTTTTTCGGCGATATTTCGCGTAAAGGAAAATAGAACTCCAACTCATTGAGCCGGTCTTCATTCCTCACCCGAGACAAAGTAAAATCTCCCTGCCCCGCATCGAGCGGTATGGAAAGCACGTTGCGAATCATCTCGCAAACAGCAGGCTGCCATGAACGGTCAAAGTTATATGCCCTGAGTTTTTCCTCTGTCAGATTTTCTGTAGCAGCCAAATCTTGATTTGTAAAATCAATGTGTTCAAATATCTCATGGAGGCATTTTCCGGCTCTCGCGCCTTTGGGAAAAGAAAAAATATCCTGAGATGTCTCACGAACTGCGGCTTCTTCCGAATCCTCAGATTGATAGGGTTCCGGCTGCGCGTCATAGTCTGCCAGTTCCGCGCTGTGCGCTCGGCGGAATACCAAAGATGAGAAGCTTGAGACATTGAAATGATGAGCAATTTCAGATGTGAATTGCTGACAGTCAAGGGATGCGGTTTCTTCTGAAAAAGGAGAATATCTCCTGCCTTCGCCTTCCGGCAGTTCCGAGACATTCACAGCCTTCGGGGCTTTATGCTGAATCGCTTTCAAATCCGCCAACACATTCTCGTCTTTCAGTTTCCCGAAATTTGCTCCTGTCGAAGCCACAATATCTTCTGACATTTCAGGATGATGAAACAGATAGGCAGATGCGGATGTCTCAGCTTCGTTGATGCGTCCCCAGACAAGATAGCAGCGATGTTTTGCACGAGTCAGTGCCACATAAAGAAGCCTTAAACTTTCAGCAAGTTGTTCACGCTCGGCAACAGGCTGATGCGCTTCATTTTCAACATCCAGCTCAAGCGTCAGACAGCCCTTGTCATTTCCATCGTGAAACAGATGAAAATCTTCTTTTGAATGACTGCTTTTTTTAGAAGCATTATACATAAAAGGACAAAAAACAATCGGATATTCCAAGCCTTTGCTCTTGTGAACCGTGACCAGTCTGACCGCATTTTCATCGCTTTCCAAACGCATCTGATGTTCTTCAAGTCTCGGCGAATTGGGATGACGCTGCTCTGCAAGCCATTTCACAAGCCATGCCATGCCTAATTTCTTTTCAACAGCGGTCTGATGAAGTATCTCCGTAAGATGCAGAAGATTTGTGGCGCGGCGTTCGCCGTCAGGCATAGACATGAGGCGGGGCAAAATTTTCTCCCGCGAGACAAAGAGCCGGAACATGCGGATAAAGCCGGAGGAATCCCATATTCTGCGGTATTCGCCGAACCTGACAAACCACTGTTCCCACGCACTTTCATCCGCGGTCAGCGCGTCCAATTCCTCGCCTTTCACGCCCATCATCTCGCTGGCAAGCGCGGTTTTGATGCGTTTCTCATTGTTTGACGCGATGACTGCGGAAAGTATTCTCTCAATTTCAAGGGCTTCAGGCGAGTCAAATATATTGGCGGTGCTGTGCAGAACCGCCGGAATATTCAGCTCGGACAGCGATTTCTTCATGACTTCCGCTTCTGCATTTTGCCGCACCAGAACGGCAATATCTCTCGGTGTCAGCGGCTCATCGCCGATAAAGACATTGCGATTTCTGTCCAAAAGCCTTGAAATCTCCGCAGCCGTTGCTTTGGAAATCACTTTTTCCACGGTTGGCTTGTTGACAGGCTTTCCCTCTCCTGTTTTGATAAACCACAACTGCAAAGGCGGTTCGGGCTTTCCGTCAATTTTTAAGCAGACTCGTTTGTCTTTGTCCGCCGCGGCTATGCTGTGAAATTGTATCTCATTGTAAATAAAAGGAGCATCAGAATTTTCAAACATCGCATTGACGCCTGAAATCAAATCCGGCTCGGAGCGCCAGTTCTCTGCGAGTGTATATCTCGCCTCCGCATGTCTTGCCGCATCCATGTAGGCAAAAATGTCCGCGCCGCGAAATCCGAATATCGCCTGTTTCGGGTCCCCGATGAGAAAAAGAATGCTGTCCTGATGATGAAAAATGCGTTTGAATATCTCATACTGAACCGGGTCCGTATCCTGAAATTCGTCAATCAGGGCGGCTTTGAAGCGGCTTCGGATTCCCTCTGCAAGGGCTTCTCCGCCTTTTCTCAGTGCAGCGTGCATATCGAGCAGAAGGTCGTCAAAAGAGAGCATATTCTGCGCTTCTTTCCGCTTTCGGATTTCTGCTTTCGCATATTCAAAAAGGCTGTGTTTCAAGCCGGTCAGACGTTTTTTAAAAGCCGCTTCAAGCGATTGCTGTCTGCTTTTCAGGTCATCGCAAAGATCAAAAAACGGATGACTCGGCGATGTGCATTTTTTGTTAGTCGAAGCTTTGATTTTACTCGCGGTGAACTTTTCAAACTCCTTGAACAGCAAAGGATTATTTTCTTCTAAAGTCAGATAATCATCCAGCATCTGAAGCCACTTGGGAACGCTTTCTTTTTTATAGCTGCTCCTGTTCAAGCTGTTATTATTGATGAGAATATCTTCAATTTTTGTCTTTTCGGACAGCCACAGTTCACGAACCCTGCGGAATGTCTCGCGGAATGCCTTTTCCAAGTCGGAAGTATCACTGACTTCTTCTTGCGGAATGATTTTCAGATCGAGCCGGCTGACTTTGTTTTTCAGGAGTAAAAGCAGCTTTTCCGGCGAAGTTTTTTTACCGAGAATATAATTGACGAACAAGGGCGATTCATTGTAGAGATTTCTTCGCCAGAAATCTTCGACAATTTCCCGGAGAAGACTTTGCTGATCTCCGACCATCTCGCTGTCAAACAGACTTCCGCTTTCAAAAGCATATTCATGCAGCATCCGCCTGCAAAAACCGTGTATCGTGAAAATGGCGGCTTCGTCAAAATCACGGACCGCATTTTCAAGGCGTCGGAATCCGTCCTGCGGGTCAGGATGTCTCTGAAGCAGCGTATTTAAGAAAGCATCTTTACTTTTGAAATCGGAAAAAACTTTTGCAGCTTCCCGAAGGCGCCCGCGGATTCTTTCTTTTAATTCTTCGGTTGCCGCTTCGGTAAAGGTGACGACAAGAATTTTGTCAACGCTGAGATGCTGTTCCAAAATCAGGCGAAGGAAAAGTCCGGTAAGGGTGTGGGTTTTTCCCGTACCCGCGCTGGCTTCGATGAGATTTGTCCCTTCAAGCGGGCTGTTTGGCAGGTCGAATGTTTTCATCTGATATTCCTTTTTTTCAAAGTCCTTCTAAAAATTTTATTTTACTGGTAAAAAAATCACAGTGCAACTTAATTTATAATGTCCGCTTGAAATATTCTCTGTTTTATGCTATGAAATTATTTGGAAATGATATGATAATAAAAAGATATAGTTTATCCTTGACATAAAAATTCAAAGATAAGGAGGCTGATTCGATGGCAGGCGAAAATTTTGTCAATATCGAGGGCAAAGAAATTAAGCGGATCGAATATAAAAACCAGCCTGTTATTACTTTCAGGATGATAGATGAACTCCATGAAAGGCCGGAAGGCACTGCCAGAAAAGCATTTCATCGTCACAGGGATAAGTTTGTTGAAAATGAAGATTTCTTTGACGTTCCTTATGAAGAATGCTCCAAAATTCTGTGCGTCCATAATATGGACGCACAAACAAATCGCCATGATTTTATAAGGGTTATAACCGAGTCCGGTTATTTAATGATTGTTAAACCTTTTAATGATGAACGGGCTTGGAAAATCCAGCGAGCGCTTGTCAGACACTATTTAATTGACCTCATTCCCACGCTCTGCGTGGGAACGTCCGGAGTGCTGAAATGAGCGTAGCGAAATTTTAGCACTGATGCTAAAATTTCATTTTAGCACTCCGGAGAGGGACGCGGAGCGTCCGGGCTGCATTCCCACGCGGCGCGTGGGAACGAGAAACCTCAACTGCGTAACTCCTAAAGTTAATAAGATAAAATAAAATTCATCAAAACAGAGGAAAATGAAAATGCCTCCGAAACCTTGGCAACTGATAGACAGCCGAAAGGATAAATCCTACCGGGTGTTCAGTCTCAGGACAGACCGTGCGGTTTCTCCCCGCACAGGAAAAGCACATAATTTCTTCATCTTAGAATCATCTTCATGGATCAATATCATTCCGATTACACGGCAAAACGAAGTCGTGCTGGTGCGGCAGTACCGTCACGGCACACGGGATGTCACGCTGGAACTGCCCGGCGGCATTGTGGATCATGAGGAAAAACCGGAAGACGCGGCAGTGCGGGAACTTTATGAGGAAACCGGCTACCGCGCCTCGGAAGTCATACTGCTCGGCGCGGTTCATCCCAATCCTGCCATACAGAGCAATCAGTGTTACACCTTTGTCGCAAAAGATGTTTTTCTCGCGGGCAGGCAGGAACAGGATGACAAAGAAGACATAGAAGTCGTGTTAAAGCCAGTCGGCGAAATTCCCCGCCTCATTCGTGAGGGATTTATTACACATGCTTTGGTATTAGCCGCTTTTTATCGTTTTTATATGGAATGGTTGAGATAAGAGGTTCGGGGTAAGAGGTCAGAGGTGCGAGGTAAACCCCTGACCTCGAACCCCGAACCTCTGACCCCGAACCCTCACTAAAGGATTTTGAATGGGAAAAGAAAAATTAAAACAGCATATTATCAAAAGAGAATGGTGCAAAGGCTGCGGCATCTGCGTTTATTTCTGTCCTAAAAATGTATTGGAGATGGACGAGCAGGAGAAAGCAGTCGCCGCACGACCGGAAGAATGTATCTGCTGCCGACTCTGCGAACTCAGATGTCCCGATCTTGCCGTAGAAATCATAGCCGAAACCGCCAAAACGGAAATTTCAGAGCCATCGGAGGTTTGAAGGGATTCATATATGAGCAAAGAGATAAAATTTATTCAGGGAAACGAAGTTTGCGTGGAAGCGGCTTTATACGCGGGGCTTGATTTTTTTGCAGGCTATCCCATCACGCCCTCCACAGAGATTGCCGAACAGATGGCATCCCGCCTGCCGCAGCTCGGACGGAAATTCCTTCAGATGGAAGATGAAATCGCCTCTGTCTGCGCGATTGTCGGCGCCTCGCTCACGGGTCATAAAGTCATGACCGCGACCAGCGGACCCGGATTTTCTCTGATGCAGGAAGGTTTGGGCTATGCGATTATGGCGGAAATTCCCTGTGTGATTGTGAATGTGCAGCGGGGCGGTCCTTCCACCGGCCTTCCCACCAGTCCGAGTCAGGGAGATGTTTATCAGGCGCGCTGGGGCGTTCACGGCGACCATGCCATTATTGCAATGACGGCTTCCAATCATCAGGATGTGTTTGCCGTTACGGTGGAAGCCTTCAATATGGCGGAAACCTACAGGACGCCCGTCATTCTCTTATTTGATGAAGTCGTTGGCCACATGCGAGAACGCCTGATAATGCCCGAACCCGGGGAAATTCCCCTGGTGGAAAGACTGAGAACGTCTGTCAAAGCCGGCGTGGATTATCATCCCTATCTGCCCAGAGAAGACGGACGCCTTCCCATGTCTGATTTCGGGGGCGTGCATCGTTACAATGTCACAGGTCTGTTTCATGATATGTGGGGATTTCCTTCGACAAATCCTCCTGTGGTACACGGATTGCTGCGTCATCTCATAGACAAGATAAAAAGTAATGTGAGCGTTATCACCCGGTTTAAAGAATACTACCTTGAAGACGCCGAATGTATTCTGATTTCTTACGGCTCATCTGCCCGCTCCGCGCTGCATGTCGTGGAAAACCGCAGACTCAGAGGCGAGCGCATCGGACTGATGGAACTCCAGACTTTATGGCCCTTTCCTTACGATATTGTCAGAGAGAAATGCGCGAACGCCAAACACATCGTTGTGGTAGAAATGAACATGGGGCAGATTGTCCGGTCAGTGAAAAGGGCGGTTGACCGCCCCGAGCGGGTGGTGCTGGCAAACCGCATTGACGGCGTTTTCATCAATCCCACGGATATAAAGAACATTTTGCGGCTGATACAGGGAAAAGGGGT
>DZCT01000009.1:22467-25831 GCA_022736535.1 Desulfatirhabdium butyrativorans
TCATCAATCCCACGGATATAAAGAACATTTTGCGGCTGATACAGGGAAAAGGGGTTTAAGACAGGTGAGAGGTACGAGGTTCGAGGTGAGAGGTATGAGGGCAAGCCTCTGACCTCGAACCCCTTACCCCGAACCTTCCGTTAAGGATTTCTTATGGCGATAAAAGATTACATACGAGAGAGATTTTTCCCTCACATGTGGTGTGCGGGATGCGGTCACGGCATTGTTCTCAACGGGCTTCTTCGGGCAATTGACGAACTTTCGATGAGCAAAAACGAAATTGTCATGGTCTCAGGGATCGGGTGTTCGTCCCGGATTTCCGGCTACGTTGATTTCCATACCCTTCATACGCTGCACGGGCGCGCCCTGGCTTTTGCCACCGGCGTCAAGATGAGCCTTCCGGCTTTAAATGTCATTGTTCCGATGGGGGACGGCGATGCGCTGGCTATCGGCGGCAATCATTTCATTCACGCGGCACGGCGGAATATTGACATGACCGCCATTATCATGAACAACCGTGTTTACGGCATGACCGGCGGGCAGTATTCGCCTTTGTCCGGTTACGGAACACGAGCCACAACATCTCCTTATCTCAACATTGACCACGATTTTGATGTGGCGGAACTCTCCAAAGCTGCGGGCGCGTCTTTTGTTGCCCGCACAACGACTTATCATGTGCAGCAGATGAAGGACATATTGAAGGCGGCGATTCTGCACGAAGGCTTTTCCGTTGTGGAAATTCTGTCTCAGTGTCCGACCTATTTCGGAAGAAAAAACAAACAGGGAGGACCCGCAGAGATGATGGAATGGTTTAAAAACAATACCACGCCCATCGGCTCAAAAGCAAAGCAGGAAAATCCGAATCTGATCGAGCGGGGAATTTTCGTGCAGAAAGAAATACCGGAATATTGCAGCGAGTATGAAAAGGTCATTGAAAGAGCGAAAAGCCGCTAGTTGTAGGGTGGACAGAGCGCATCGGCAGATACGGATTTTTCCCCTGACCTGCGCTCTGTCCACCTGCCGCTAACAAAGCAAAAGGATGGTCGTTATGGAAAGATGGAGATTGGTATTTTCAGGTTCGGGAGGGCAGGGCGTCATCACCGCAGCCATCATACTTGCCGAAGCTGCCGTGATTTATGAAAATCTGATTGCCGTGCAGTCGCAGGCTTACGGTCCCGAGGCAAGAGGCGGCTCCACCCGCACAGATGTTATTATTTCCGATTCGGAAATACGGTTTCCCAAAGTGAATCAGCCCAATGTCCTTGTCTGTCTCACGCAGGAAGCTTATAACAAATTTTACAACATGATCCGCCCCGGCGGTCTTCTGATTACGGATAAACGCTATGTCAAAACATGGGAAAAAATTGACGCGCAGCAGAAACAGCTTCCCATTTATCAGACCGTCATGGAGAAGATCGGCAAGCCCATTGTGCTGAATATCTGCATGTTGGGCGCATTGCTGGGGCTGACCGATATTGTCAGACCTGAATCGGTGATGAAGGTTCTGGAAACGCGGGTGCCGCCTGATTTTCTGGAAATGAACCGGCAGGCGCTTCTTGTCGGAATCGAATTGGGAAAAAAGTTTGTTTAACGTGAGTTCGACATAATCCCCCTTAACCCCCCTTTTTTAAAGGGGGCAGGGGGGATTTTGTACCCACGCCAAAACATCCCCCCTGCCCCCCTTCAAATGGGGATTTCCGGCGGAGATAATCGTTCTAAATCCTGAACCGCCACGCGCAGTACCAGTCATCAGGATGCTTATCCGGCGGACATCCCACGCATTCGGTTTTGATTCTTTTGTCAATCGCAGTCGCAAAATACGGATATTCCACAAGCCCTGCGGATTTGCAGGGATAATCGTCAAGCCCTTTGCGTTTTCTTGCCGACTGCACCCGGCACTCATTCATCTGAAATACAAAACAGTCGGGTCCCTCGTCAACAACGGACTGAACATTGATCGTGGCGTAAAGACGGAAATTCAATGCCTTTTTCAGCCCTTCAAGTCCCGGATTTTCCGGCAGTCCCAGAAAATTCTTAATCGCCCAAGCCTCAAAAGGCGAAAAATGCGCCCAGCAGGAATCATTGCAGCGTTTGGCGTCAACCATTCCCTGCGTAAACTCCACAGCCTGAAACCATAGCCCGTCGTTTGCCAGCCAGTTGACCGCAACCGTATTCAGAAGCTCATGAAGCGATTCCTTCGACATATTGAGCATGGGCGCGGGAATGCCGTCTTTCATTTCAAATCCGAGGGTTTTTGAAAGTTTGTTCATCTGGACATTGTAACTGTTTCCGTAGGCGGTTTTCAGCATTTCCAATGCTTTTTCCATGCCCATCTGATGCCTGACTTCGGTGAACCAGAACGCATGGTGGATGATAATCCGATGAAACATATCCAAAACAAGACGGGCGGTTTCTTCCTGATTCAAATCTTTCACACTTTCAATTCTGTCTGACATTTGATAATTCCTTTCCTGAAACTGAAATAAGTTGGTAGGGGTAAGCCCCTGTGCTTACCCTGCTGAGATTCTTCGCTTCGCTCAGAATGACAGCGGGGTGGGCTGAGATTCTTCGCTTTGCTCAGAATGACAGTAAAAAGGGCAAGCACGGGGGCTTGCCCCTACGCGTTAAAATCCTGAATTAAGGTCCGGATATGTCCGCGCTGCATTTTGAGAAATATTTTTCTAACAAATTGAAAAACTCCGTTAGCATGTACGGTTTCAGAAGTCAAGATGTTTATAATCAATGTCTTTCAAACATCGTCTCCGTGTTCGGGAAAAATCAGTTTCTGTCCGGCAGCAACAGTGCATCGGCGTGCGGGGGGCCTAATTTTCTGTCATCATGCAGAGACAGTCAATTCCGTCCAAAATGATGTGAATCAGCAAGCCGATCCCCGCAACACGGGTTTCGGCTCTTGCTGCCAGCAGCATATAGACAATGATCGCCGGATAAGAATGAAGCGGATGAAAGCCGAGGCTGCAACGGTTCGGATCATAAATGGGATCGGCAAGAAGGTGATCTAAGTCAATAAGCATGGTCAAGACCATGATAAACCACGCTTTCCAACGCTGTTTTGAAAACGCATATCTTGCGACAATCGCCGGAATGAGGAAATGAAGCAATAAATGAATGACCGGACGAATCATCAAACTCAGTCTCCTACAGGGTATTTGATGGGAACGAGATAATTTGATGTCATACCGAATCGCTGTTGAAAGTATTCAGACAATTTTAACAGGGGTCTTCAGGATTTCAGAACAGTTATCCTGTCCGTCCTGTCCGTCCCTGTCAATTTCTGACAGCGAATTGGTATTATACCGAATCTCTGTTGAAAACTGACAGAGCGGCTGAATTTTTCAGTCTCCCG
>DZCT01000313.1:0-4739 GCA_022736535.1 Desulfatirhabdium butyrativorans
GGATAGAGTGATTGAACTGACATTTAAAACATTCAAAGTTCTATCGCCCTTTCTTCAGCTTTTCAGTCTCTTCATGCAGAAAAGTTATCCATTCTTTCTCGTTCATTTTCAAGCCGTTATACTCTAAAATCTGATGCTTGCGTTTATTGTTCGCCTGAACACGGCAGATTGCCCATCTGCAATTTTCAGGACAGTAATCTTTATATGGATCAATCCGATCCAACGAATGGTCTTTGCTCGGTTTTTTCCCCATATCTTCTATGAAGTTTTCAAACTTCTTCCATCTTTCACAATAAGAAATTCCAGCCCCGCCGTAATTCGGATACATTTTATTTTTCGGATTGTCGCAACGGCTTTTCATATTGCTCCAGCAATGATATTCAGAGGTTCCGTGTTGCCGATGTGTTCCGTAATTGCCTGTTTTCGGAGTAATTTCTCCAGCCCTTTTTAATGCTTCATAATGTTTTTTGCAATAACCTCTCCCATAATGCTTGTTTTCACAAGCGGGAACGCTACAGCCTTCGTTTTGATGCCTGCCCATCAGTGAATCTCCTTTCTTTTTCTTAAAAAATAACGCATTTTAAATGAAACGCAATGCTATTACGTTATTTTATGTACAAGAGAATTATATTGCGCTGTTTTTGAGGAGACATATCTTTTTATTGGACAGGCTGATCTATGATTTCGATTGCAACGTCCGAAATAGGGGCAATCGCTATTGTGCGATATTTTATCACTATTGTGTGATATTCATATTGACAAACTCAAAAATAAACAGTATATGAAAAAAATATTGTTTATAAGTGAATTATATAAAATTTTATTTATAAATCTATAAAAAGTTTATTGCTTTAATAAGACGATTATAAAGGAAAATGATGATGTCTCCTTATTTTGAACCTAAAAAAGATATAACGATACATCAAGCAATAGAAGAATATTTGTCTGAAAAAGAAGCTGTCGGGACCCTCAGCGCATCTTCCATCCGAAATCGCAGATATGAACTGAATCGCTTTGCATTGTTCTGCAAACAGCACCATCTGGAAAAAACAGCCGATATTCATAAAAATATGCTGATTGCCTATTTAAGAGAGCAAAAAATATCAAAATCCTCAAAAGTGGGGATTATCTACATTTTAACCTCATTTATGGATTATTTAGTAAATGAAGAACTGATTTTGGATAATGTTGCCGCATCCATCGAAAAGCCCAAAATTTATCCCCCGAAAACGGATTATCTGACATTTGAGGAATTGGAAAGCCTATATCAGGCAGAAGCGCAGGATGCGCCCCCCAAAGCCCTTGACCGAAATTTATTGCTTTTCAGTCTGTTTACCGATATATGTCTTCGAGTATCCGAAGTGGTGAATCTGAAACTCAAAGATGTGCGTATAGAAACACGGGAGATATGGGTGACGCGGAAAAGGGACAAAACAGACAATATTCCTTTGAATGATGATCTTGTAAAAAAATTTCTGAATTGGTATGATATCAGAATGACATATAAGGGAAATGAACTGCCCTGGGTCTTTCTGTCAAGCCACGGACAGCAGCTCAAGCCGAGACAGGTGCATTATATTGTCAGTCAGGCGCTTCGCCGCGCCGGGCTTGTCAAGCGCAAACAGGGTCCCCATCTGCTGCGGCATTCCGGCGCGAGCCTGAAAGCGCAGGCAGGCGAAAATCTCATTATGATACAGTATCTGCTGGGGCATGAAAACCTGAACACCACCCGGCGCTATCTGCATTTCAACTGGGAAGATCTTAAAAAAATGGTCGAAAGAAGCCCCGCGCCGGGTAAAAAGGATTAACCATCCGGACTGCCAAAATTTAATCGTTACGAGCCTCTGCCTCGTTAACGGAAAATCTCTGCGGTACCGCTCTGTCTGCCGTCGTGTTACGAGGCAGAGCCTCGTAACGGTCACATGAAAAATCTTTCGTGTTTAGCAATTCAGGAGAAGAAAAATGCCGTTGAACCGACTTATAAAATTTTTTATCATAATATCTGTATGTTATGTTACCGCTCTCTTTTTCTGGGAACACCGGATCATGTCTTCACTCAGAAACCCTGCCGTGCTGATATGGATCAGCATTTTTCTCAGCGCGGTGAATATCGGTTTATCAATGAGTTATCTGTTTTTCTGGGGCGGTACGATTACACCTGCGATTGTCTTGCTGACGCTTTCCCAATTGGCGGTTTTTTTTCAACTGCATATACAGATTCACGATCTCCGGGGCGCGGCAAATTACGCTTATGCTTCCGCGCCCCTCTGGTCTGACTGGATCAAATTTATCGCCGGCCATACACTGAGAGCAGCGGATTTGCCGGACGCAATCGGGGCTTACAGCCTCAGTCCCGACAGCATCCGGCATCAGAGTCTGTTTTCAGGATTTGCGCTTTTGGGGATGTATCTGATGGTGGGAGGCCTTATCCTCGGCATTATATTTAATCTTATCAATATCCGCTTTGATATATTTTCCGGTGAAAGCACGAAGCGCAGAAACAGAGAGATAAAAAGATGGATTCGCCGGGCTGCCGCATTCCTGTCGGTGGGGATGATACTTGTCTTCGGCTGGAAACATGACTGGACAGTCAAAAACTGGCTGCTGTGCTTTTTCGGCAATGCGCTGCTGACGCTGGATTTCGGAGATGCGGTTCAGATTTTCAACTGGCAGTCGCCGCTTGTGACCGCATATCTGCCGGAAAACGGAGGACCGCCTGCGGTGCTGTCGCTCTTATTTCGCCTGATGACCGGCATTTATGCTGTGGTGCTGCTGAATCGCTTTTATTTGCGGATACTGAAAACTCATGACCGAAAAGCTGTTGAAGACCTGATGATGATCTGGACATCTCATGAGTATCCCACACGGGAACGCGTTCTTGCCGTCAAAAAGCTGGAACAGTTCAGCTATCTCTCGGATTTCACAATGCCTTATCTTGTCAAATCCCTGTCAGAAACAAACAAGGCGGTCAGAAACGAGGTTGCCGAAGCCCTGAAAAAAATGGACGCCGAATGGATGAAAAGCGAAGTCGTGAAAAAAGAAATTTCCCATCTTCTGAATTTGCTGGAAAAAGAGGACAAAAGCATCAGAACTGCGGCTGTCGAAGCTTTGGGAGAAATCGGCGCCGGAGCGGTGAAAGCTGTGCCTGATCTTATAAATCTGTTGAAAAAAAATGACATGACCGCTTCTGTTGCCCAGACATTGGGAAAAATCGGGCAGGCAGCCATTCCCGAACTGATAAAAGTCCTGACGCATGATAATGACGAAGTTCGGGAATCTGTCGTGCAGGTTTTGGAAAAAATTGATCCCCGCTGGTTTCAGAACGACGCCGCGCGCAGAGAAATCGGATTTTTCATCAAACATCTGTCCGATGACAGCCTGACAGCCCGCATTTCGGCTGTCAGAGTGCTGGGGGAATTCGGGTCTGCGGCAGAAGCGGCAGTCCCGATGCTTGTCAGGCTTCTGGCAGACAGGGACGCCCGAAAAACGGCTGTCAAATCTCTGGGAAAAATCGGGAACGGCGCGACAGCCGCGATTGCGCCTCTCATCGTCATGCTGGCAGACAGCGATGAGGAACTCCGCAGCTCCGCGGTAAAGGCTTTGGACAAAATCGCCCCGAACTGGCGGCAGAGCGAAAGCGCGCTGAATGCCGTTCCCGAATTTATGAAAGCAGTCGGCAGCAAAGAGGCGTCAGCTTATGAGTCGCCGGAGGAGGCGCTCTGTTTAATCGGTTCTGCCGCGATTCACAAGCTCACCGAGGCATTGGCGGAAAAAAATAAAGACATTGTGAGCATTGCCGCAAAAACGCTCAAAAAAATCAATCCTGAATGGTTTCGGGACAAAAACGCCGCGCTCGCCGTGCCGCGTCTTGCGACAGCCTTGTCGGACAGCGAATGGTATGTGCGGGCAGCCGCCGCGCAGGTCTTGGGAAAAATCGGACCCGCCGCGATGAAAGCTGTTCCGAATCTTGTCAAAACCCTTGCCGATACAAATAAAAATGTGCGCGAGGCGGCAAAAAAAGCTTTGGAAATGGTGACGGTGAAGCACACGGAATCTGAGGAAGACAATACGGAAACAGAGACTGAGAAGGACAATTCGGAGCGGAACTGCAGCCGATGGTCAGAAGATGAAGCGATGAATGCGGAAATCGCCCGTCTTGCGGACAGCAAGACGGAAGTTCAGGATGCGGCGGCAGCCGCTTTGGAAAAGATGAATCCTCAGTGGCGGAAAAGCGAAGCTGTGCGCCATGCGGTTCCGGATTTTGTCAAATCATTGGGCGAGGGCGTGGGGACCGCCTTTGATGCGCCTCGGAAGGCTTTGCTGAAAATCGGCGTTCCGGCAATTTTTCATCTTGTCAAATCGCTGGCAGAAGGGAATAAAACGGTTTCTGCGGCAGCGGTTCAGATTTTGGAGCAGATGGATCCGCAGTGGCATCAGACTCCGGGCGCACGGGAAGCAGTTCCTTATCTTGAAAAAGCTTTGTCGGACAGCGAATGGTATGTCCGGGACGCCGCCGCTCAGGTGCTGGGGAAAATCGGACCCGCCGCCATCAAAACTGTTCCTTCTCTTGTAAAAACAATGGCAGATACCAATAAAACGGTCCGCGCCTCCGCAAAAGAGGCGTTGGATAAAATTGTTCTTAAATAATAAGATGTTATTCCTTATTATCCGTGTTTTTCCTTCGAGAAACATTTGTGTGCAATAATTCAGCCACGAATACACACGAATTGAATCACGAA
>DZCT01000313.1:4839-6084 GCA_022736535.1 Desulfatirhabdium butyrativorans
CACGAATTGAATCACGAAAAAAAGAAATTCTCTTTCCTGCTTTTTTGATTTTTCTTTCGCGGTTTCGTGGTTCAAAATTCGTGGTTTTTTCCTTCGAGAAACATTTGTGTGCATTCGTGGCGAAAATTCAGCCGCGAATTGACTCACAAAAAAAGAAATATGGAATATTTTTTGCATACATGTTATATTCCTTCTGAATATATAGAAGCCGGTATTGAACAGACAGCGGAAATCTTCGGAAAATATACCGAAACTGTTTCTGACCGGACGGTTTCAGCATTTTGCCGAAGAATGGAATACTATATCTTGTAAAAAAGCATGAAAGCTGAAACTGAAATTTGTGTTCGTCTTTCAAGCCTTGAAAATCCTGATTCGCACTGAAATTATTATGGAAAAAGAAGCCATCATCCGGGTAGAAAATTTTGTCGCCCAGTACGGCAATGACCGTATTATTGACAATATCCGTTTTGATATTTATAAAGGTGAAATCTTTGTCATTCTCGGAGGCAGCGGCTGCGGGAAAAGTACGCTGCTGCGGCATCTCGTGGGTTTGAACAAGCCCTTTTCCGGCAAAGTCATTATTGACGGCAGCGACATCGGCGACTGCGATGATGCGGCTTTTCACAACACCCTGCGGAAAATCGGCATTCTGTTTCAGAGCGGCGCGCTGATCGGCTCCATGACGCTTGCCGAAAACGTGGCGCTTCCCCTTGCGGAATATTCCGGTCTCCCGAAAAACGCCGTTGCCGATCTTGTCCGGATGAAATTGGGCATGGTGGGACTCGGCGCCTATCAGCATCATCTGCCTGCGGAAATCAGCGGCGGCATGAAAAAAAGAGCCGGTCTTGCAAGGGCGATGGCGTTAAATCCCAAAATTCTGTTTTTGGATGAGCCATCCGCAGGATTGGACCCGATCACATCCGCGGAAATTGACGAACTGATTTTAAAGATCAACAAAATTGTCGGCACTACGATGGTGATTGTCACCCATGAACTTGCGAGCATTTTCGCTGTTGCCCAGCGCGTCATCATGTTGGACAAACACACAAAAGGCATCATTGCCGAAGGAGACCCGAAAATACTGAAAGATCAGAGCGAAAATCCCTTTGTGAGACAATTTTTTAACAGAGAAATTTCTTAATGTTTTCTCGTTCCCACGCGCCGCATCTTTCGTAGGTCGGGGTGAGCTTGCGAACCCCGACATCATCCGGCGAACCCCGACATCATCCGGCGAACCCCGACATC
>DZCT01000314.1 GCA_022736535.1 Desulfatirhabdium butyrativorans
CGAAAAGCGTAATGAAGAAAGGTTCACTCTGACGGAATTGATGGAAGTTATAAAGATTATCGGGGTATTGGCAGCGGTTGACATTCCCAATATTCAGAAATGCCGTTTCTTTCTGGCAGGCGGAAGCGGACAGCCTGCCGGTCTTGGACAGGACGGAACAAAAGGAACATCAATGGCTTTCAAAACTGTCAGCAGTTATACAGGTGTTGTTTACGAGGTTTATAAAAATCAGGTGGGATGTGATGCAGGGAGATATTTCGGATGCGGGGTATGCGGATGGCATCCCACCTCGTACTACGGCACGAAAACATGGCCCGGGAACGGCGGAAATGCGATTCCGGGAGGAAAGCCCGGCAACGGAGGCAACGGAGGAATTTTCTATTCATCCGCAGTCATAGACAGTTCTTATATTTATCAAATCGGCGGTCAGTCAGGGGAAAAAGCTTCGGATACTAAGGGCGGTGCGGCGGGTGAACCTGTCAATGCGGTCTGGATAGAAAACCATACTAATGACTGCAAGGGAAACCACTCTTACGGGGGCGTAAGCAGACACACCTCGGCTCCCGGTTCTGATGCGCCTGCTCCTTCTGCGGATATTCCCAAAGGAACTGACGGCACTGCCTCTGTTTCTCTCAGTTCAACGGCATGGTTGCATCCGGCTGTTCTGAAACAGGTTATCGCTTACACAGACGATCTGTATCTGAACGGTCATCTGGATGAGGTGGAAGCGATTCTGAATGACTATCTGGGTTTGCTGGATAATTACAAGGCATCAAACGAATGGGATGCCCTGTCCGAAGAACGCAAACTTGATTTCAGTCAGATGTATGCCGAAATGCAGATACTGCTGAATCGGATCGGCAATCATCTTGATTATTTCGGCAATCCTGCGGGATGGGTCCCGATGCTTTCCTTTGAAGTCAATAAGGAGGCTTTTGAGTCTGAGATTGATCAGGCTGTCCGTGTGCTTTATCTGTCTTATTGGATGTCAAATAAGGCATCGGATATTCAGCAGAAAATTGATGCTCTGAAATCGGCAAAAGACAAAACCGAAAAAGAAATCGGAGATTTGGAAATCCGATATGACAACGCAATAGGGCTGATTCCCGATTTGGAAGTGAAAGCGGCGGAAATATCCGACCGCACCGCTTCTTTGCAGAATCAGCTTCAGGAAATGGAAAGCCGTCTGATATCGCAGGCTGAAAATGCCGACAAAGTGCCGGTCTGGAAAAAGGTTGCCAAAATTGCCGGCGCTGTCTGCACCGTCTGCCCCGTAGGGCAGCCTGTTGTCGGCGCTGTCGGCGTCGGGCTGACTGTTGTTTCAAATATCAATCCGGATAAGCCGTGGGACACGGTAAAAGCCCTGCCTTCAATCGTCAAAACATATAACTCTTCGGAACTGAAAAAGAAAGCCGAAGATTGGAGAACTGCGAGAAAGGAGTGCAAAGCAGCGTGGGATGCAATAAAGAATGCCGATGACAAAATGCAGGCAAGAAAGACTTATCTGGAAAAATTGGGGACTCTGGGCAAATTCTTTGAACCGATGGGAAAAGAATTGAGCGGTCTGAAAGATGCTCTTCAGGAAACCGAGGTTCCGAAAAATGAGATAAACGCAAAACTCGAACAGCTCAAGGCTGAAAGTCCGGAATTTACCGGTCTGATTAAAGAGGTCGCCGAACTGACGGGGCAGAAAGAAATATTTGCTCAGGAACTGGCAGCCACGATGCAGAATATTTCCGATTTTTCAAACACAATCACCGGCAATCTTCTGGCGCTTGACGGATTCAACTATGCGATTACCGAAGGAAGTGCGGTTCTTGATCCACGGGCGCTTATGTATCTGGAAGCGATGGAAAAGAGGGCAAAAGAGCGGCTGCTGAAATACCACTATTATGTGGCAAAGGCTTACGAATACAGAATGCTCAGTGCGTATCACGGCGAACTGGACATCAACAGACTGTTTGAGAAATTTAAAAACATTGCCGAAACAGGAGCAGGCACGGAGCTGAATCAGACGGATTTTGAGGCTCTGAAATCGCTGTATAAAGGACAGCTTTCGGCAATAACAGCCGGTATCCTTGATGCTTACAACTCGAATCCGCCAGAGCTCTCGGCGCCTGTCCGATTCACGCTTTCTGCTGATAATCTTAAAAAACTCAACAAAGGAGAAGCTGTAATCATCAATCCGGCAGAAGAAGGTCTGTTTCAGCTTTCGGAGGAGAACATCCGCATCGTGGGGTTTACGGTGGATGAAATTGAGATGGCTGACAGCAGCAACGGTGCGAGAGAACACGGATATATGGATGTTTACATGGAACATTCCGGCGTCTCAAAACTGACATCTGCCGGAGAAACTTATCTTTTCAGGCATTACAGCAACAGCACAAAGAATCCTGTTGCTTGGGGGATACGCTATGACAGTTACGGCGGCATTGTTCAGGCAATAGAGCCGAGTGCTGCCGGTAATTCGCTGCTCGCATCTCTGACATCATCTGCGGATGATTTGCTGATCTATTCGAGACCGGCGGCATGGGCGGATATAATCGTTACCAAGACCGTTAACACCTCTGCCGATAACGATATGATGATTCAGAAGCTCGTTTTGAAACTTACTTACGACTTCATGCGTAAACCGGGCAATATGAGCATACTGGAAGTTACGGTATCCGATGACAGTATCAAACCGCAGTTTACAGTGAGTCCCGAAGACAGAAACGGTCGTAAAGACGGAATAACAGGTTATTTCCGCAGAGTGTATTCCAAAGGTCAGACTGTCAGAGTCGAAGCTCCGTCAATGTACGACGAGTGGAAGTTTGAAAAATGGACAGACCGCAACGGAGCCGTTCTGAACACTGCCCCTGTTCTGCAACTGAGTCTCGGAGACAGCCAGACAGTGAAGGCTCATTACATGCTTCCGAATCTGACCATGGTTCTGACGATGACGCCTTCTTCTCCGGCAAATCTGGCAGTCTGTTTTCCTGATGAATCCGAATGTAGCAAAGACGGATGCGGCGCAAACGGTTTCACGCTCGGTTCTGACGGAACGCAGACGGCTGTTTTTCCTGTAACAGCAGGTGATTATCGGGTTGTACTCCGAGGGACGGGGAACGGGGTCTGTCAGATGACAGCGACGCTGAAATTCGGAGACGGCGTTATTTCATCGGAAACATTGGAAACTGAAATTTCAAAATATGAAATTGTCAAATCCGATATAAATGTCGGTTATCAGAAAACGGTTTCCGAATATCCGCAGGTACAGGAAAACAGATATGATTTCAATGCGGACGGCTGCATTGATATTGCCGATATTATGAAAGTCGCCTCAAAATGGAATGCGGCTGCAAAATACGATGCTTTCTATGATTTTGATCAGAACAGTTTCATCGGAATCGGAGACATCATGACCGTCGCAAGCCGATTCACGGGTGATTGCAATTAAAACAGATATGCAGGGTTGATAAATACGTCAACCCTGCAAAACATGAAAGGAGGAATTGTGAAAAAGCTGCTTAACTGTATTGTCTTTATCTCTTTTTTTATCCTGAGCCAGTCGGGTTATGCTGCCACAGTCCGAATCAATCCGGAAAGCATTGCCGTTAAAAAAGCCGGGGATACATTCCGGGTTGATGTGCTGGCAGAAGAAACTGAGAATCTCGGCGCAGTTCAGTTCAATATCAGCTATGATCCTGCTGTCGTTATTATTGAGCATGACAATAATGTTGTTTTGGGTGATTTTTTGAAAAGCACCGGAAGAACGGTCTCGCAGTTGGTCAATGAAATTGACAATACTTCCGGCAAACTGAATATTGCCATATTCAGTTTCGGTAAAACCGAGGGACCAAGCGGCATCGGAGTTTTGGCAAGCATAACATTCACTTTCACAGGACAGAACGATCCGGCACAGATCATTCTTGACAAAGTAAAACTTACAGACATCTACGGCTCTGTTTTATCTGTAAAAACAGCAGGCAATGCAGAAATAACGGATTAGTTCGCAGCCTGTGTACGAACCGGCAGCGGCAGATATTGCCGCTGTCTTCAGAGGTGAATAATGAAAAAAATGATGATTTGCTGCATGATGTTCATAATGCTGTCTGTTTCAATTTCATCAGCTTATGCGCTTACAGTGAAAATTGCTCCTGAAAAAATAGAACTGCCTGAAACAGAAAAATTCGAGATAAATGTGACAGCAGAAGAAGTCAGTGATCTGGGAGGGTTCCAATTCAGTATCAACTATGATCCTGCTGTTGTCGCTGTTGAAAGCGTCATTCAGGGGGCTTTTCTGAAAAACACCGGAAGAACGGTTATGTTTTTAGACCCTGTTATTGATAATGCAGTCGGAAAGCTCAGTTACGGAGCATTCAGTTTCGGCAACAACCCGGGTCCGAACGGCAGCGGCATTCTTGCGACTGTAAAATTCACTGTTCTTGATCCGAATTGCAGCACCCTCACACTTGATGATCTGGAAATTACAAACACAGACGGCTCTTTTCAATCTGTGAATACAGCAGATGCGGTATTGATAAAGCGTTATGCAGTAAATTTTACAAGCGGTGGGAACGGAAAAATCACAGGAGATACTTCCCAAACAATCAAATGCGGCGAAGACTGTGCATCGGTAACAGCCGTTCCGGATGAAGGTTATCAGTTCGGCGGATGGAACGGAGATCATACCGGAGACGAAAATCCTCTGACAATCGGAGATGTCAGAAAAGACATGAATGTCATCGCCAATTTCGCCCTTCCCGATGAATGTACTGTGAATTTCACCTCCGGAGAACACGGGAAAATCACAGGCGATATATCTCAGAATGTGAAAAACGGCGGAAACTGCACACCGGTGAAAGCGGAACCGGACGCCTGCTATCAGTTTGCCGGGTGGAACGTGGATTACACCGGAGAAGAGAATGCTCTGACCGTTGAGAATGTTATCAAAGATATGACCATCAAAGCCGAGTTTGTCCGCATTCCTCCCAATCTGTCCGATGCTGTTCGGGCTTTGAAAATACTGACAGGAATGCAGCCAGAAAAACCGATCTGCTCGGATGTGAGCGGTAACAGAAAGGTGGGAATGGATGATGTCATTTATATTTTACAGTTTGTTGCGGAAATGAGAAAAAGTTCCTGAATCTGACCCGCATCGGTCCAATAATGATTCGGAATTTGAGATTTGACAGCTTTTGAAAAGTTGTCAAAGCCTTACCCAGTTTTTTCAGGCTGCGGACATTGCGTCTGCACCGCTGCTGATTTCCGAAACGCCTTCGGGGAGAAATTCCCGAAGGTGTTTTTATTTTTTAGAGACGGCACGAAAACAATTTCTGCAATAAAGCACAAAATATTTAAAAACGCTTTTTATATAAGGTTGATGCAGTCGGCTCAGAGCCGGGAGCATCGGCTCGCTCACGCTCGCCGCTCGGATTTCCGCTCAGACCTGCGGTTCAGATTTTTTCATCAACTGCGGCCCCCCTAAGTTATTAGACATTTTCGGAAATAAGCGGCAGAACTGCCCGCAAAAGACGCAGAGACCGGAAGGTCGCGGGAAACTGAAAGCCGGCCTGTATTTCTGTCTTTGCCTTCTTTGCGCTCTCCGCGTCCTTTGCGAGAACCTTTTTTATTTCCGAAAAAGTCTATTAATTAAAGATTTACCCGTCATTTGAGCGGGCTGCTCAATGCCCATGATTTCAAGTATGGTGGGCGCAATGTCTCCCAGAATGCCCTCACGCAATGCCACAGACTTCCGGCTGTCGTCAACCAGAATAAACGGCACCGGATTCAGCGTGTGCGCGGTGTGAATACTGCCGTCATCTTCGAGCATCTTTTCCGCATTTCCGTGATCCGCGGTAATCATTGCCACGCCGCCCTGCGATTTGACCTGCATGACAATTTTTTCCACGCACGCGTCAACGGTTTTGCACGCACGGATCGCCGCCTCCAGCACGCCCGTATGTCCCACCATGTCCATATTGGCGAAATTCAGCACCATCAGATCATAATTTCCCGATTGCAGACGGGAAATCACTTCTTCGGCGACTTTCGGCGCGCTCATTTCCGGCTTCAGATCATAGGTCCGAACCT
>DZCT01000315.1 GCA_022736535.1 Desulfatirhabdium butyrativorans
GCCTTTTTTAGCAATATCAGAAAGATATGCCCTGTCCGTGTTTTTCTCTTTTTTCTGCAAAGATGTCTTACCGGCAAATACTCCCGGCAACATCTCTGAGCGATTCCCGAAAAGTTCCTCTGTTGCGGACATGCTGAGTAATCTGTCAATTTTTGCTATGAGTTCATCGGTCGTTTTTACAGCAAAAGCCAGCCGGAAAGGCATGGCTTCACGTCCGACTTGCAGCGTATAGGCAATATCCGCGATGCGCGGCATGTCGTTCTCTCTGCGCTTCTTTTCCAAAAATGTTTTCAGTTGTTGAGCATACAGCAGCAGCGTCTTTTCCGACTTGGCTGACAGAGGAATTACTGTCCCCTGACCTCCGACCTCTGACCTCTGACCCCGCCCCGCTGTTATCAGATGTTCCGGCTCCGAGTCATGAGCAATTGCAGATACAGTTCCGAAGCCCTGTTTCTCCAACAGTTCCTTCCATTTTTCCGGAGTCAGCAGGGGGGACCCCGGAATGCGGTTTTCTTTGTCTTCAAACAGCCACCATCCGTCAAGCAGTCCGAATGTCATGGTCAGAAAAGGCGTTACATCGGTCAGTTCTCTTAAAAACAGAAGCCCTTCGACTTTGAGCAGTTTTCTGATATGACTCAGGGTACGGCGCATCCTCCGGGTGGCGTGAAGCACGTTGACGGCAATCACTGCATCATAGTCATTCAGTTTGCAACCCTGTTCTTCAACTTCTTTTTCTATATCCAAGAGATGAAATTCGACAAAATCATAGTGTTTTCCGAATTTTTCTTCTCCGAAAACCAGAAAGCCTTTTGAAATATCGGTGTAGTGATATGAAATATCTGCTTTATACTCATTGAGCGCATCTAAGATAGAAGCTGTCGCGCCGCCGGTGCCCGCGCCGATTTCGAGAATCCTGAGTTTTTCGCCGTGTTTTAACTCACAGCGTTTCATGTCCACACAGGCTTTCACGCTTTCCGCCAATTGCCGATTCAGTGTATCATCCTGATAATACACGCCTTCAACCAGCTTCATGGAGGCATTCGGAAATATCACCGATGTTGCGGGAATTTCTCCTCTCAGAACATGAGGGCAGTTCTCCGCGCAAGTTTGAAGCAAAGCGGCCCGGGGTTCGGGGAACCGCCTCTGACCCCGAACCTCTGACCCCGCACCCCGGCCCGACCCCGCACCCCGACCCCCGACTTCTATCCGTTCTCCCGCAATTCTGACAAATCCGTTTTCCGCCAATATGCCCAGCATCTCGTCAAACAACGGCTCATATCGGGAGACTAATTTTATCTTTGCCTTCAGGTCCGGTTTGCGCCATGACTCATCCTCACGCAGAAACACGCCCATGTCCTGAAACACGCCGAACAAAACCTGCACGCACCATTTGCTGAAAGGTTCGAGGTGCGGGGTCAGAGGTTCGGGGTTCCGCCTCTGACCCCGAACCTCGTACCCCGAACCCTCTTCCATCACGATATGCACATTCACGCCGGTTGCGCTGAAAGAACTGATGCCCGCACGTCTCGGAAATGTCTCTGTCTGATTATCTCTTGTAATGACAGGCTGTTTCCATTCCTCAGTTTTTGTCTGAACATAGAAGGGGGTAGTCTCAAAAGCAATGTTGGGATTCAGACGCTCGGAATGAATCAATGTGGGAACCAGCGTCTGATGCTTCAGTTGCAGTATGACTTTTGTGATCTGGGCAATGCCCGCTGCCGCCTCGGAATGTCCGATATTCGATTTGACCGACCCGATGGCGCAGTATTGTTTATCTCCTGTATAAGAGGCAAACGCATCGCTCAGACCCGTTATTTCTATGGGATCGCCCAGCGCAGTGCCGGTGCCGTGCGCCTCCACATAACTGACCGTGCGGGGATCAACGCCGCTTTTGTCTAATGCGGCTTTTATCACCTCTGCCTGCGCCACCGGGTTCGGAACGGTATAACCTCTTGTTTTTCCGTCATGGTTTGCGGCTGTGCCTTTGATGACCGCATAAATATAGTCTCGGTCTCTGACGGCTGCATGAAGCGGTTTGAGCAATACCGCGCCCACCGCTTCGCCTGAAACCATGCCGTCACCGCCTTCACCGAAAGCATTGCAGCAGCCCTGAGAAGACAGCATTCGGATGTTGCAGAGCGTGAGATATTTGTTCGGATGCACAGACAGGTTCACGCCCCCCGCGATTGCCATTCCGCATTCGCCTTTCAGCAAACTTTCACAGGCAAGATGAATCGCATAAAGAGATGAGGAACACGCGGTATCCACGCTCAGGCTGGGTCCTCTGAAGTTGAAAAAATGAGAAATACGGTTCGCCACCCAGCAAATCTGGGAATTAGCCGGAATGAAATTGCCTTTTGCCCATTCTGCTGCGGCATAGAGTTGGTATTCGTTGAAGGAAACGCCGGCAAAAACGCCCACGTTTCCTCTCCGATCCCCTGCATTCGGGTCTTCCAATCTCTTTCTCGTATAGCCCGCATCTTCGAGACATGACCAGACTGCCTGAAAAAAAAGACGCTCCTGAGGGTCCATAAATCGCGCCATGTCCGGGGAGATATTGAAAAACAGGGGATCGAATTTGTCTATATCGCTGATAAAGCCGCCCCACTTGCAGTACATTCCGGGGTATCGGCGATAATCCCATCGCTCTTCGGGAATTTCGGTGACACAATTGCGCCCGGATTTCAGATTCTCCCAGTATTCCTCCGTATTCTCAGCCATGGGATATTTTCCGCTCATGCCGATAACAGCGATGGGGAAGTGAGAATTGAGGATTGAGAATTGAGAATTTTTAGGCGATTCCGGAGAAACTGAGTTTTTTTCAAAAAACTCGGTTTCTTCAACAGGCTCCGGAAAAACAGTTTTTTTTTCAAAAGATTCGGTTTGTCCGATTTCTCGAACACTTACAATCTCTTTGATTTTTTCATAATGATTTTCAACAAAATATCGGGCAAGCGATTTCACGCTCTTGTATTTGAAAAACAGGGTCGCGGGCAGTTTGCCGAACTGCTCCTGCAAACGGCTGTTGAGTTGAGCGATCAGAATAGAATCCAGCCCGTATTCCTCAAAATCGTCATCTGCCTCAAAATGCCGCAAATCAAGCTTCAGAACAGAGGCAATTGTCTCTATGAGATAATCCGCCGCGGCTGCCGATATATCTCTTGTATTCTCGCTCTGCGTGGGAGGAGTAATCCCCCCCTTTTCTAAAGGGGGGCAGGGGGGATTTTCCGGTATCCAATATCGCTGTTCGGCAAAAGGATACGTCGGCAGGGAAATCCGTCTGTGCGGTCCGCGTTCAGGGTACAGCAGTTTCCAGTCATTCCACGCGCCCGTGACCCAGAGCAGCGCTAACCTTTCAACGTCTTTATTTTCTATGACGTTTCTGACAAACTGCTCTCCGAATGCGCCTGAAATGAGCTGCTTTGCATTTTTTCCCTCTTTTTTGACGTTACCGGCATATAGATGTTCTATATCGTTTTTGCCTCTGCTGAATTGCCTCAGCCGCTCAATCAGCGTCCGTATATCTGAAACTACCAGCGCCATCCGCTCATCCATTGCCTGTCTGCCGATTTGCAGGGTATAAGCGATAGAATTGAGAATTGAGAATTGAGAATTGAAGTGTGAGCGAATATCTCTGACCCCGAACCCCTGACCCCTGACCTCTGACCTCTTTTCAACAAACTCCGCCAGATTTGCCGCATACACTTTCAGTCTTTCCTCATTTCTGGCGGAAAGCGGAATAATCTGAGGAGTCATTATTTCAGAAACTGAGTTTTTTTGAAAAAACTCAGTTTCTTTACAGACCGGTTCACAATATTCTTCAATTACGACATGGGCGTTGGCACCGCCGATGCCGAAGGAACTGATGCCGGCTCTGAGTGGAATCGGATTTCCGGATTCGTCTGTCAGGCGCGTCCAGGGTTTTTGACTCGTCACAATATAAAAGGGACTGTTCTCCAAGCGTATCTGAGGATTTATCTCCTGAAAATGAAGCGTTTTCGGGAGGGTTTTATGCTTCATGGACAGCAGAACTTTGAACAGCCCCGCAATACCGGAAGCCGCCTCCAAATGTCCGATATTCGTCTTTACCGCGCCGAGTCCGCAACAGCCTGTCTGCGGAACCGCTCTGCCGCTTCTTTCATACAGGATTCTGAAGGCTTTTTTCAATCCGTTTATCTCAACCGGATCACCTAATTCCGTGCCGGTGCCGTGGGTTTCAATATAGGTCACAGTCCCCGGGTCTGTATCTGATTTCTCATAGATTTCGATGAGCAGTTCGGCTTGGGCATTCGGATTCGGGGCTGTCAGGAACGTGGCGCGTCCGCCGTGATTGACCCCTGTTCCCCTGATAATGCCGTAAATGTGATCTCCGTCTTTTTCGGCTCTGTCCAAAGGTTTGAGCAGCAGCGCGCCCGCGCCTTCTCCTCTCGCGTATCCGTCCGCGCTTTTGTCAAAAGTTCTGCATCTTCCGGAGCGACTCAGCATCCCGGCTTTGTCAAAGACAATATACACCTGCGGATTCAGAAGCAGACTGACGCTGCCCGCTACGGCAAGGCTGCATTCGCCGTTCTGAATCGAAGCGACAGCCCGGTGCAGCGCCACGAGTGCGCTGGAACAGGCAGTATCCACCGCCTCGCTGGGTCCGTGGAAATTCAGCAGATAAGAAATCCGGTTCGGCAGAATAGAATGATAGATGCCGGTGCTTTGATGCGCGTCAAGACTTGCCGAGGCTTTGAGCAAGTCCGCATAGTCGTTGCCTGAAATACCCACAAATACACCGGTTTTTGTGCCGGAAAGGTCTTTGGCATTATATCCTGCATCTTCTATGCACTTCCACGCTGTCTGCAAAAAAATCCGATGCTGCGGGTCAGTCATCTCGGCTTCACGGGGGGAGATGCCGAAAAATGAGGCGTCAAATTTGTCAGCCTGCTTCATAAATCCCCCCCAGATAATACGGGTCCTGTTTTCCTTTTCAGGATCGCCGTAATATGCTTTCCAGTCCCATCGCTCTTTTGGAATTTCCGTAATCAGGTCATTCCCGTTTTTCAGATGCTCCCAAAATGTCTCAAGGTCTTCGGACTGCGGCATCACGCCTGCCATGCCGATCACTGCAACGAGGGTTCGGGGTTCGGGGTTCGAGGATCCGCCCTGCCCCCCGAACCTCTGACCTCTGACCTCTCATCCCTAACCTCTGACCTCTCACCCCGAACCTCGAACCCCATCACCTTCTCCCCGAATGTCTCACAGAGATATTCCGCAAACGCGGCAAGAGAAGGCTGTCCGAAAAATACAGAGGGCAAGACTTCAATATCATAAACCGTCATTATCCGGCTGACGAGCGCGGTCAGCGTTACGGAATCAAAGCCGTATTCGCTGATACTGGCATCCGCATCAATATCTTCTCTGCCCACCATTAAAATTTCCGCGGCAATTTCCCTCAGACGTTTGCTGACCGAGGCTGTCAGAGGTTCGGGGTGAGAGGTGAGAGGTGAGAGGTGAGAGGATGCCTCTGACCCCTGACCCCGAACCTCTGACCCCGCCTCGAGCAATTCCTTTTTCAGCAGTTTTCCCAGAGGACTCCGAGGCAGTTCTTTACGAAATTCTATGAATTTCGGAATTTTGAATGCCGCCATCCGTGTTTTGCAGTAATCCGCTATTTCTCTTTTTTCAAGGGGTTCCTTCGGCACAATGACTGCTTTTATCATCTCATTGCCTTCGGGGGTTTTGATGCCCAGCACCGCCGCATCTTTTACTTTCGGATGTGTCTTTATGGCGGATTCGATTTCCTCCGGATCAACTTTATAACCGCCGGTATCTATAAATATTTTTTTTCTGCCCGTGATAAATAAACGTCCGCTGCTGTCTGTTTTTCCAATATCTCCTGTCCGATAATAGTCTTTTATGAAAAGTTCCGGCATCGGTTCCGGCAGATTGTCATACACCCCCGGCGGAATGACCGGACTTTTCACATAAATATTGCCTGTCTGTCCCTCGGGTACCGGCTCGCCCTCATCATTGAAGATTTTGATGCTGATGTTGCACATGGGGCTTTGCGCGTCGTAAGTCATATCATC
>DZCT01000316.1 GCA_022736535.1 Desulfatirhabdium butyrativorans
TGCGGTAAGTTTTTATATGAAAATCAGTCAGTTTTATATCGAACTCACGTTAAAAAAAGGTTCTCGCAAAGGGCGCAGAGAGCGCAAAGGATGCAAAGAAAGAAAAACAGTGTCCGGATTGCAATTACGGACAGACAAGGAGGAATTATCATGAAAAAATGCAGAAAAACGTATTTCGGAAACACGGTTATGAAACTGATGCTGGCGGCTTTTTTCTGTCTCGGTGTTTCAGCATCTTCTGTGCGGTGCGAGACGCTCATTGACCCCAAAGACTGGTTTGTCATGTCTCCCGGCAGTTGCTGGCATTATTCCGGAGACGGCATTTCCGGCAGTTCTGTTGAAAACGACAACACCGTCACGGTTCTTGACGAGAAAAAAGATGCGGGAAACGGCGTTTCAGTTGCCCGTTTTCAAATGACAACCGACAATCCCGCAGACAACAGAAACAAGGATGAGCAGTTCTGGCATGTTGATCCCGATGACCCGGAAGGCAAATTGCTCATTTACGGGCTGCACAATCACAAAGAGGACAGTCTTTCTTCGGGAAAACTCTCCGGGCCTCAGGATATTATGCTGGAAACCCCGCTTCTGATCGGGAAAAACGGTCAGAAAATCGGCGATGTTGTCACATCAAGCGCAAAAACAAAGGTGCAGACAAGTTCCGGGCAGTTGGACGGAACTGTAAATTCAAAAACAACTTACAAAGAAATTCTCCCTGAGTTCGACACGCTTCTCGGAAAATTCGTCAATGTCCTTGTGATGAATATTGACATTAAAGTTTCGGTCAAGGTATTGTTCAGCACTCAGACATTTGATGTGGCTGTCGGCGACTACTGGCTCAAACAAGGAACAGGCGTCATCGCCAACAATTATAAAGACTTGGCAATTACGCAGCCGAGTCTCAAGATCGCTGACAGGGGCAGCAACGGCAATGCCCGTATTCAGCCGGACAGCGACAGCCTGAGACATTCGATGTTCGTGCTTCAGACGCTTTGCGGTTCGGCTCCCGAAGGCGTCAAAAATCTGACAGATATAAATCATAACGGAAGCATCGGTGCGGAAGAAGCGGTTTATGCTTTGCAGAAAAGCGCGGGATTCCGTGTGTTCGGAATCACGAGCAGCGCATTCGGCGACGGAAATGCTGTTCCGGCAAAATACAGCGCCGAAGGTGAAAATGTCTCGCCGCCGGCAGCATGGCAGAATCCGCCGAGTGATGTCCGAAGCTATGTGCTGATCGTGGATGATCCCGATGCGGTGCCGGTCGGCGGAAAAGTCTGGGATCACGGGATTGTTTACGATATGCCGGCGGCAACGGCTTTTTTGCCGGAAAATGCGGACCTTTCAGACGCAAAACAGGGCATGAATTCATGGGGCAATGCCTATTATGAGGGACCTTCGCCGCCTTCGGGAACAGCTCACCGCTATTATTTCACGCTCTATGCCCTGAATGTAGAAACCCTGAATCCGGCAGGCACAGGCAAATCCGGCATAAAAGCTGCCATGTACGGCAAAGTCTCAGGCTCGGCTTATATGATCGGAACTTATCTGCGCTAATGACGGGCGGGGGCATAAGGGCAACCGCAGGGGGTTGCCCCTACTTTGCGCTCTTTGCGAGACCGATTTTAATAAAATGGTCATCGTTTATTTTCGACATATAGAAAAAACTGAAAGGAATAAAAAAACAATGTATAACTCATTTCCGCATCCTCTCGCGGCTTCTGTTCCGAAAGGGCGGAATCCCTTTGTCGGCATTGCCACATTTGCAGGCTATTCGCTGTGGCAGCCTGAGGTGAAAGCCGATGCGGTCATTATCGGCGTCCCTTATGACGAAGGCACAACCAACAAACCCGGGGCCCGCTTCGGTCCGAGAGCTGTCAGACAGGCTTCCATGTTTTACGCGTATGATGATTTGCAGGATCGCTATTATGATTCAGACCGCCGCAAATGGATGCTTTCCGGGAAAGTCGTCGCGGACGCGGGCGACGTGGATATTGAACCTCTGAGTTTTGACTACAACTGGAAAATCATCACAGAAGCTGTTGAATCGGTTCTGAAAGCCGGTGCGATTCCGGCTGTGATCGGCGGCGATCATTCTGTGGTTCATCCGGCAGTCAGGGCGTTTAAAGGACAAAAATTTCATTATGTTCATTTTGACTCGCATATAGACTGCGACAGGATTCCGGGCAGCAGTTTCACTCACGGAAGCCCTGTCGCCCGCATTCTCGAGGAAAAATCAGCCGAATCTGTCACGCTGATCGGGATGCGGGGGCTGATGAATTCCGGACATGATTTCGAGTGGATTCAGGAAGAACAGGGTGCGACCATCATCACCGCGAGAGAGTTGCGAACCGCAAAAACTGACTCGCCGGCAAATCTGTTTAAAGAGGGGAATTACTATGTGAGCTTGGATATTGACTTTTTTGATCCTTCCGCCGCGCCGGGAACCGGCACGCCGGAACCGGGGGGTCTGTTTTTTCCCGATTTTTCAGACATGATTCATCTCATCGCGAGCCGCGGGAAAATCATCGGTTTTGATCTCATGGAAGTCAATCCCTTCATGGACGCAAAAAGCGAGATAACCGCTCTGCTGGGTGCGCGCTGCATTCTGGAACTTCTGAGCGCGGCGCTGGATAAGTAGGGCGTGTGTGAAATCCCCCCTTCAAAGGGGGATTTCTCAAGATACTGCCTTAACTTAAATAATCTGATTGAAAAAACAGCCGGAGTATGCTAATAAAACCGGAATGATTGAGAATTGAGAATTGATTTCTCAATTCTCAATTCTCAATTATTAACCGGTACGTTAAACAAAAAGGAGGTTTTATGCGAAAAGGTTTTGGGGTTTTCATTCTGTGTGCGGCAATTGTTTTTGCTTTTCTGCCCGGTGTTCAGGGCGCGGAAAAAGCCATTAAAATCGGGATCAATGCGCCCATGACCGGCGATATTCCCAAAGTCGGCGAAGGCACAAAATTTGCCGCCCAGATGTGGCTTGAGGACGTCAAGGCTGCGGGCGGTCTCGAAGTCGGCGGGAAAAAATATCCCGTGGAACTGGTTATTGAAGACAATGAATCCAAAGCAGAATCCGCTGTAAAAGCCAACACCAAAATGATTACGGAAGATGAAGTCATTGCCATTGTGGGACCTCAGGCTTCCAAACAGGCAGTTCCCGCGGGCGATGTGGCGAACAACTATAAAACGCCCATGATTACGCCCTGGTCAACCAATCCCGACACCACAAAAGATCGTCCCTTTGTTTTTCGGGGATGCTTTCTGGACCCTTTCCAGGGTCCGGTTCTCGCCAATTTTATCAAAGAGGAATTTAAGTTCACCAAAGCGGCAGTTCTCTATGACGTGGCAAGCGATTATCCCAAAGGGCTTGCGGAATACTTCAAAAAAGCATGGGAAGGTCTCGGCGAAAACTACAAAGTTGTTGCCTATGAAAGTTTCACTACCAAAGATGCGGATTTCAGTTCCCAACTGACAAAAATCATTCAGTCCGGAGCGGAAGTTCTGTTCACGCCCCAGTATTACAACGAAGTTGCGCTGATTGTACCGCAGGCGCACGAACTCGGATGGAACAAACCCATTGTGGGCAGCGACAGTTGGGGTTCTGCCGAGACCGTGAAGCTTTGCGGCAAGGACTGCTACGGGCTTTTCTTCAGCTCGCATTATGCGGCAGCCGGCGCAGTCGGCGCAACCAAAGAATTTATTGACCGCTACAACAAGAAATACGGTTATGTGCCGGATGACGTGGCTGCGCTGACATGGGACTCGATCCGCATCGTTCAGAAAGGCATTCAGGATTGCGGCAAACTCAGCGGCGATATTAAAGCCGACCGTCAGGCTGTGCGCGATGCAATGGCAAAAATCAAAGAGTTTGAAGGCATTACAGGCAAAATGACCTTCACCGAGGAAGGCGATCCGATCAAGTGCGCGGTCATCGTCAAAATCAGCGACAAAGGGGAATACGAGTTTTACAAGTCTGTGTGTCCGTGAGAATTGAGAAGTGAGAAGTGAGAAGTGAGAAGCTAAGTTTCTTAAAGAAACTTAGCTTCTTTCTAAAAGCGGTAAGCGACAGGATCAATGACTTTTGCCAGATCTTCCGAGAGAAAATTCGGCAGCGCAAAAGCAGCTATATGTATTCTCGAATTATAATAACGGGTTGAAATATTCGAGGCGTCTGCACGCTCCGGATCGAAATCTCCCACCGGACAAAGCCGGTCCGAGGCAAAACTGAATGCCCAGAGTCCTCCGGGATATGTAATTGTTGTGTATAAATACAGATGCAGTTTTTTGAAAAATGACCGCTGATTCATCAGCATGGGGCCCTGAATATGCCTGTCATAAAAGGGCGATTCTGCCTGTGTGACCAGAATGCCCTCCGGTCCGAGCAGCCCTGCCACGTTCTTATAAAATGCCTTGTCGAACAAAGGCTTGGAAGGCCCGACAGGATCCGTGGAATCCACAAGGATCACATCGAATTTTTCTTTTGTTTTTGCAGCATATTTTACGCCGTCATCAATGATGATCCGAACTTTGGGATCATCCAGCGCGGCGCTGACAAAGGGCATGTATTTCCGACAGGCATTCACGACCAATTCATCAATTTCAACCAGTACGACCTTTTCGGTCTGAGGATGCTTGAGAATTTCCCGAACCGCGCCGCCGTCTCCGCCGCCGATCACCAGCACCTTTTTCGGGCAGGGGTGGACAAACATCGGCACATGCGCGATCATTTCGTGATAGACAAACTCATCTTTTTCCGAGAGCATAAAAAGCCCGTCATTCATCAATACAATGCCGTGTTCCGCTGTTTTCAGAATATCCACTTTCTGAAAGCGGCTCTGACCTGTGAAAAGGGTTTTCTCAACTTTGAAGCCCAGGGACACAATGCCGTTATGCACCTCTATTGCCCACAAGTTGAATCCGCTCATGGTTTCCATAAGATTTTATATATATTCTCCTTGCCGTTTTTTTTAAACACCGCAGATACGCAACATCTTGCGTCTCTGCAACAACATCTTGCGTCTCTGCAACAACATCTTGCGTCTCTGCAACAACATTTTTGTCATTCTGAGCGTTCTGTATGTCAGCACCGAGACTGACGGTACAGACCCGGACCGGTTTCTTTTATCCTGCCGAGGTCAATGTCTCTTTGAAAAAGTTCCTGCACGGTCGCTGAGACATCTTTTAAATCAGGATATATTTTTTCAAGATACGGCGCAGTTTCTTCTATCATGTCCTGCAAAGTAAATTCCTCAAGCCCCTGACAGAGAAAAGCATAATCCGCAGCCAGCGCGCAGACATCACCGGAATACGTTTTCAGGCGGAGCGTTTCATTATCTGTTTCATTGTCCGCGCCGTCGGCGATAAGATTTCCGGAGCGACGGACAGCAGCAACTCTTCCGGTGATGCGCTGCATCTGAAAGACTTCCATCGGAATATCGGACAGAACCGCTTCCTGAATGAGCGCGTCCGACTGATCTTTCAAAGCATCCGCCATGTTTCTGTCTGCTGTCTGCGTTTCAATGCGCCTGACCGTGAAATGAAGCGCATTGATATAATCTGTGAGCCATTCATCGTCTTTGAATTTCATCACTTCGTGAGGGGTTTCAGGGTTCGGGGTCAGAGGTTCGAGGTACCGGGCTTAAAACAGAACCCCGAACCTCTCACCCCGAACCCCTCACCCGTTCACTCACCCTCCCTGATCCCGAATCCCAAAACCGTCATATCATCCTGCCGGTCATTGGTGCCTTTGTGTTTGTTGAAAGCCTCCAGAAGCAGTTCCCGCTGTTTCTCAAACGGTTCGTTCTGACATTCTTTCAGCAGTTCTTTGATACGGGATGTCCCGAAGCGCTGGTCATTTTCATCCAACTGATCCACAAATCCGTCGCTGAACAGATAAAAAGACATGCCGTTCTCCATTCGGACCGTGTGATCGGTGAAATGAAAACTCATCTCGGATTTTTTATAGCCGATGCTTTTCCTGTCGCCTTTAAGCATAAACACTTCGCCTGCCTGTGTGTAGATCATGGGCAGTTTCGCGCCTGCAAAGGTCAGGGTTCTGTCTGCGG
>DZCT01000317.1 GCA_022736535.1 Desulfatirhabdium butyrativorans
CTTACTTTTAAAACATCTCGCACAGAGGCAGAGCATTTTTTTCTGCCGGCATTCAGAGAAAGCGAACAACTCCTGCGTATGCCGATTCTTCCCGAACATCTGACATGGGAGATGGGGAAAGAATGGCTTCTCGCCGAACTGTTAGGGTCCCTCGGAAAAAGATTGAATGCCGATGCGGTGATTGTTGACTTGAGAGCCGGATTCAGCGAGCTTTCCAGCCCCTTATTATTTGATCCTCGCGTGAACCGAGTCATTGTTTCCACGGCCTCGAGTCAGTCATTGGAAGGCACAAAACTTATTCTCGAACAAAGCAGGAAAATAACGCCTGTTCTGAAACATCGAGATTATGAATCTCATGCGCCTCTGATGATTTTATCTATGATAAAAGAAGATTTTCAAGACAGCGAAGAAATTAAAGAGGCTGAGGAGCAGCTCACAGGATTGATAATTTCCGACAGCAATGAAACAGATTTTTTACCAAATAAAGAAATTGTCCTGAAAACCCTTTTCGACGAAAATCTTCTTTGTACTAAAAATCTTGAAACGACCTTAGATAAATTAGATACGGCAGCGATGCACCGGATAATGGTAAATATCGCTGATGAGAGATTTTTAAAAAAAGTCGAAGATAATTCTATTCTGAAAAAGGACAGCGATTCACCATCTGACAAAGAAACCCTTGAAGCACTGAGGCAGACAGCAGAAAAATACCAATTTGCCGAAAGAGGAGAGGGAAAAAAGTTTCTGACGATTCAGCCCCTTAAAAAAATTGCCCATAAATTTCAACACACCTTGCCTGTTGCAGTAGTTATGGGTGCGAAAGGTTCAGGGAAAACATTTATTTATCTTCAATTAGCGCGGCGTGAGGTATGGGGTGATTTTTTAAAAATGTTCGAGATCGCCGGAGATGATGATATTTTTTTATATCCTTTGATTGCTTCAAGAAATCTCCAAGCAGAAGTGAAAAGAGATATTATTCAGAAATGTCAGAAGGCTGCGATGCAGTCTGTCTCTGCCGACTTCAAGCCTTTGGCTGAAACCCAGATTAAGGAACGCATAGACAGAGAACTGGAAAAAGAAGTTAAAAACGACAGCTTATGGAAAAAATTCTGGTTGAAAATGATTGCCGACTCGCTTTGTTGCCGGGAAAATGAAAATTTGATGGAAGCCATCCAGAGCAAATTATCCGAACAGAATAAAAAGATAATTTTTCTGATTGACGGACTGGAAGACTATTTTCAGAATGTGGATAAATCCGAAGCGCAACAATCGGCGGTCCGTTCTCTATGTCAGGATATTCCGATAGCATTGCAGGAACTACCTGAAAACAGAGCCGGTATTCTTATTTTTGTCAGAAAAGATATTATTCAGTCGGCTATCCGACAGAATTTTCTTCAGTTTGAATCTCTTTACAAATCTTTTGAGTTAAAATGGGACCGCCATGAAGCCATGAGACTGATAATATGGCTGCTGAAGGCTATTCCTGAATATCAGAAGCATTTCAAATTTGATGACTTTTCCATAGAAAAAGCATCGAAAGAAGATATTGAGAATGCCTTGAAACCCTTATGGGGATTAAAACTCGGCAGAGCTGATTCAAGAGAGGCAAATACGGTAAACTGGGTAATTGCAGCCCTGTCGGATTTCAAGGGGCAGCTTCAGGCGCGAGATGTTGTCCGTTTTGTCCGTTTTGCCAGCGAAGAAGCATTAACGGTTCCGAAATATGCCGGCAGACTGTTATCCCCTGCTGCGGTTAAAAATGCGCTGGATCCGTGCAGTAGTGAGAAAATTAAAGAGATTGAAACAGAGGTTGCCGTATTAAAGGATATTTTCGGAAAAATAAAAAATGCTGCTGAAGACATTCGGCAAATACCTTTTGACAAGGAAACTCTCCGGCTCGATTCGGATGATATTGAGGTATTGACAAGACTGGGGGTAATCATACTGCATGAAAACAGATATTATATGCCTGAAATCATTAGGAGAGGATTAAATTTCAGGCTGGCAAAGGGAGCGAGACCTAAAGTTTTGATATTGCTTAAAAACTCTCTGAAAAATATAAGTTAAAAATAAATCGGAAGCATAATCGTCAGATATGGTTTGCTGTAAAAAAGTCTTAACCGTAATTTAAAAAGTGAAAGGAACAAGGGAAAAATGAAAATCTTAAAAATTGACCATCTCGGCATTGCGGTCAACAGCATTGATGAGGGAAAAAATTTCTGGTCGGCGATTCTGGGGCTTCATTTTGAAGGCACGGAAACCGTTGCGGAGCAGAAAGTCACCACCGCTTTCTTTCCGGTGGGCGAAAGCGAAGTTGAACTTCTGGAATCTACAGCACCGGACGGGCCTGTAGCAAAATATATTGAGAAAAAAGGTCAGGGCATCCAGCATGTCGCATTCCGCGTGGAGAATATTGAAGCAGCGTTGGAAGAATTGAAGGCAAAAGGCGTTCAACTCATTGACCAGCAGCCGAGAAAAGGCGCAGGCGGCGCAAAAATCGCTTTCCTGCATCCAAAAGCCACCAACGGCGTTTTGGTAGAACTGTGTGAAAGATAAAAGAAGTGAGAAGTGAGAAGTGAGAAGTAGAATCCACTTCTCAATTCTCAATTTTTCAATTCTCAATTAAAAAAGGAGCGAAGTTAAAAGAAATGTCAGAGCATCCCCATATTCAGAAATGGAAAGAACTTGCAACCAAACAGTCCAAAGGCAAAGCGCCCGAGTCATATAACTGGAAGACGCCGGAAGGCATTCTGGTCAAACCCCTTTATACTGCCGAAGATATTGAAGGCATGGCGCATGTGAACACGCTTCCGGGATTGGCGCCTTATGTCCGCGGTCCCATGGCAACCATGTATGTCGGCAGACCCTGGACCATCCGCCAGTACGCGGGATTTTCCAGCGCAAAAGAATCCAACGCCTTTTACAGAAGAAATCTCGCTGCCGGTCAGATGGGCCTTTCCGTTGCCTTTGACTTGCCGACCCACAGAGGCTATGACTCGGATCACCCCAGAGTCTTCGGAGATGTCGGAAAAGCCGGCGTTGCCATTGACAGCGTGGAAGACATGAAAATCCTGTTCGACCAGATTCCTTTAGATAAGATGTCCGTGTCCATGACCATGAACGGCGCGGTTCTGCCCATTATGGCAGGCTATATCGTGGCGGCGGAAGAACAGGGCGTCAAACAGGCAGACCTGAACGGCACGATTCAGAACGATATTCTCAAAGAATATCTCACGAGAAATACCTACATCTATCCGCCGGAGCCTTCGATGCGGATTGTCTCGGATATTATCGGCTACTGCTCCAAAAACATGCCCAAATTCAACACCATCAGCATCAGCGGCTATCACATGATGGAAGCCGGCGCGGATTCTGTGCTTCAGACCGCGTTCACGCTCGCGGACGGCGTTGAATATGTAAGAGCCGCATTGAAAGCTGGCTTGAGCATTGACAGCTTTGCGCCCCGACTGTCTTTCTTCTTCGGCGTGGGAATGAATTTCTTCATGGAAATCGCCATGCTGCGGGCTGCCCGCTTTCTCTGGCATCGGCTCATGAGTCAGTTCAATCCCAAAGATGTGAGATCATCCATGCTGAGAACGCATGTTCAGACGTCCGGCTGGAGTCTGACCGCGCAGGACCCGTACAACAATGTCATCCGAACCACGCTGGAATGTCTCGCCGCCGCGCTGGGCGGCACGCAGTCGCTGCACACCAATTCCTTTGATGAGGCAATCGGCTTGCCCACCGATTTCTCAGCCAGAATCGCCCGGAACACGCAGATTATCGTTCAGGAAGAATCGCAGGTCTGTCATGTGATTGACCCGCTCGGCGGCTCGTACTACATCGAAGCCCTGACCGGCGGCATCATCGAGCAGGCGCAGAAAATCATTGATGAAGTTGAACAATTGGGCGGCATGGCAAAAGCGATTGCATCGGGAATGCCCAAGATGCGGATTGAGGAATCTGCGGCGCGTAAGCAGGCGCGCATCGAAAAGGGCAAAGACATTATCGTGGGCGTCAACAAGTATCAGCTTAAAGATGAGAAATTAGACCTTGAAATTCTCGAAGTGCCTGCTGCGGTGCGGGATGAGCAGGTTTCAAGACTGAAAGAGATGAAAGCCAAGCGAGACAATACGGCTGCCCGACAGGCGCTCGAAGCGGTTACCAAAGCTGCCGAAAGCGGCGGAAATCTTCTCGAAGCCTGCATCAATGCGGTGCGAGCAAGGGCGAGCGTGGGAGAAGTGTCGGACGCGATGGAAAAAGTTTTCGGAAGATATGTGGCGACAACCCAGTGTATTTCCGGCATCTATGCTGCGGAATTCGGAGACAGCGAAGTGATCTCTTCGGTGAGAAAAAGAACCGAGTCATTTATGGAAAAAACAGGTCGCCGGCCCAGAATCCTTGTCACCAAAATGGGGCAGGACGGACATGACCGGGGCATCAAAGTCATTGCCACAGCCCTTGCGGATTTGGGCTTTGACGTTGACATCAGCCCCATGTTCCAGACGCCCGAAGAAGCCGCGAAAATGGCGGTGGAAAATGACGTGCATGTGGTGGGCGCATCGAGTCTTGCCGCAGGGCATAAGGTATTGGTGCCGGCATTGGTCAGCGAACTCAAGAAGTTGGGCGCAGATGACGTGCTGGTAGTGGTCGGCGGCGTGATTCCGCCCACAGATTATCAGTTCCTCTATGATGCAGGCGCAGTGGGCGTGTTCGGTCCCGGAACGCCGGTCACGGAGTCCGCAAACCACATTCTCAACGAATTGGAAAAGCGGCAGAAGTAATTCGACGAAAGCAAGAGGGTGAGGCATTGCTTTGCCTCACCCTTTAACTGAAACTTTAAGACATACAGCATAAAGACAAACCGATATGTTTTCACAGCAATACCAGATGACGCTGCCTGATTTTCATGAAAAACAAAAGCATAACAGGCATCTTAACAAATTGGATGAAAGAGATAAAAAAGTTCATGATTGGTATCGTTTTGTCTTGTCTTTTCCGCCTCATTTAGTAAGAGATTACTTGGAAGATTTTGGGATAAATAAACAGCATACCGTATTAGATCCGTTCTGCGGGACCGGTACCACGCTTGTAGAGTGCAAACTGAGAGGAATTGAGTGTATCGGCGTTGAAGCTGCGCCTTTTGCACACTTTGCCAGTTCTGTAAAAGCCGATTGGCATATTAAGCCGAACCTGTTTAAAAAATATGCTGAAAATATCGCTGATGATGTTCTGAATGAACTGAAAAAACAAGGTATTGATGATCGTATTCCTTTCAAGGGAGATATAAGAAAAATACCCTTAAAAAGCCTTGAACCGAAATCGGAAAAACTCTTAATTAAGAATTCTGTCAGTCCGGTTCCCTTGCATAAAGTTTTAACATTGCTTGCGCATATAGAGAAAAAAGCGGTTGAGCCTTATTATCGCCACGCCTTGTTAGCATTGGCGAAATCGCTTGTTTTCTCAATAAGCAATCTTCATTTTGGTCCCGAAGTCGGCGTAAAGAATATAAAATATGATGCTCCGGTGGTCAGTGCATGGTTATCTGAGATAAATAAAATGACAGGAGATATTAAATCGCTTATCGGTCAGGCGATGACTGTCTGCAATGTTTTTTCAGGAGATTCACGCTATGTCAGCAAAATTGTTCCGCATAATTCGATTGATGCAGTTATTACATCGCCGCCTTATCCGAATGAAAAGGATTACAGCAGAACCACAAGGCTTGAATCCGTTGTTCTCGGATTTATGAAAGACAGAAAAGATCTGAAATCATTTAAAAAAAATCTTATTCGCTCAAATACCCGCGGTGTTTATAAAGGCGATGATGATGATAAATGGGTAGAGAACAACGCAGAAATTCAACGGATTGCCAACGCAATAGAAGCACGCAGAATAGAATTAGGGAAAACGTCTGGATTTGAAAAACTTTATGGCAAGGTGACAAAATTATATTTTGGCGGAATGGCTCGTCATTTAGCATCACTAAGAACTGTCTTACGTCCAAATGCTCATTTGGCTTATGTTGTTGGAGA
>DZCT01000318.1 GCA_022736535.1 Desulfatirhabdium butyrativorans
TCGCCAACAATATTGAGCGAAATTCCCTTCTGACCCTGTTTGAAATGCGCGGTTACGTCTTCGACAATGGAGATGAAAGCTATCTTAAAAAAAGCAAAGATTACCTTGCAGAAGTAAAAAACAATATGGCTGAAGCCCGAAAGCTGGGGGAGAGTCATCCCGAACTTGCAATTCTGCGGGAGGAAATCGGAGAGGCTGAAAAAGCAGTACAGGAATATGAAGCGGCTGCCGATAAAACCGTTCAGGTGAAAAATACAATCAGCGGGGATTTGAAAACGCTTGATGCTGCCGCTATAAGTTACATGGAAAATGCCCAGGAGTTTTTGCGGAATCAGTATGCTTCTATGAAAGAACAAATCAATGCTGACGCTGATAAATCCATCCTCTCGGAGCGGTTGGAAAAGATTCGGATAGTCGAGGACATTGTGACGGTCGGCAATATGATCCGGGTCATGAATTTCAAATCACAAGCCCTTGATAATTCTAAGTTTATGCAGGAAGGACTCGCCTATTTCGCCAGAATTGAAGAATACATCGCGACAATTCGTCCCATAACCCAAAAAGACGAAAACATCAAACATATTGATAATGTGAAAGCCGCAGCCGAGGCATACAGGAAGGCAATGAGCGATGTTTTGAAAAACCGGATCGATCTGCTGGAACTTAATCGAAATCGGATTGCTGCTGCCAATAAAGTGCTTGATATTGCAAAGAAAACATCCGTATCCGCTATGAAGCAGATGATAAATGTGACAGGCGATGCGGTTGCTTCGCTCTCACGGGCTTTGACAGCTCTTATCATCGGCTTTGTCTGTGTGATGCTGATTGCAACGGGGCTGGCGCTTCTGATGACGCTTCCGATGAAGAAAGCAGTTGCAAAATTCTCTTATTTTACAGCAAAATTCGGTAAGGGAGACCTCAGCACAAAAATTGATATTACCGGCGGAGATGAACTCGGGCAGATGGCAGATGACCTGAACCGGGCAGTCGCGGATCTCAGCAATATCATGCAGGAACTTTCAGACACCACCAACACGCTTTCCGGTTCTTCCGAAGAATTGTCAGCAGTTTCCGAACAGATGGCATCATCTGCCGAAGAAATGAATTCACAGGTAGGCATGGTGGCGGCGGCTACCGAACAGATAAATATGAGCGTGGATCTGGTGGCGGCAGCGGTGGAGCAGTCAGGAAATTCACTCTCAGAAGTTGCCGGAATAGCCGAACATATCTCCTCTGTTTTTAAAAATGTCGCGGACTTGGGAAAAAAGACATCTGACCATGTGACAGGCATCGCAAAATCTTCTGAAAACATATCCGTACAGATCAACACGGTGGCATCTGCATCGGAACAAATGACATCTTCATTAAACGAAGTGGCGAAACATACGGCTCAGGCGAGCCGCATTTCACAGGATGCAAGCCGGCGCACCGAAGACATCAATACCCGGATGAATACGCTGGTGGCATCATCCAAGCGGATCGGCAGAATTGTGGAAATGATTAAAGACATCGCGGATCAGACCAATATGCTCGCGCTCAACGCCACGATTGAAGCCGCAGGCGCGGGAGATGCGGGCAGAGGATTTGCGGTGGTGGCTGGCGAGATAAAAGAGCTGGCAAAACAGTCTGCGGAAGCGACCGATGAAATTTCAGATCAGATAACAGAAATTCAGACTTCCACCAATGATGTGGTTCAGTCTGTCGGAGAAATCAGCAAAGTGATTGTCGAACTTGCCGATATTAATGAGATGATCGCCGCATCCGCGGAAGAGCAGACCGCTACGGCAAGCGAAATATCAAAATCTGTCGCCTCAACTGCCGCAACGGTGAAGCATGTTGCCGCCAGCGCGGGTGAATCTGCGGAATTGGTTGAGAATATTGCCGGAACCACACAGGAGACATCGAAAACCGTTACAGATATGGCAAAGGATATTGACGAACTGCTGAACGGCGTGAGAGAAGTTGTCCGCTCTTCCAAAGAGGCTTCAAAAGGCGTGAATGAAGTTTCCCAAAATATTCAGGCGATCAGTATTGCATCCAAACAGACAGCCCTCGGCGCCTCACAGACCAGCGAAGCCTCAGGAAATTTGGCAGAAATGGCATCAGGGCTTGCGAAAATCGTAGGCAGATTTAAGTTGACAGAAAGGTGAGGGGTCAGAGGTAAGAGGTGAGCGACCCCTCACCCCTCACCCCTAACCTCTGACCTTATTAAGGGAATATACGGTGGAGAAAGACATCAAAATACTTGTAGTGGATGATACGGTCGCTTACAGACAGATATTGTCAAGAATTGTATCCGGTTTTGAAAATGTTGAAGTCATCGGCGTCGCACCCAACGGAAAAATCGCACTGTCAAAAATCGAACTGAACCCGCCGGATGTCGTGCTTCTGGATGTGTTTATGCCGGTAATGGACGGACTGGAGACATTGGAGCGGATCCGGCGGCAGTATCCGAATATTGACGTTATCATGTTAAGCGGCGTGGATCAGGAAAATGCCAATCTGACCATGAAAGCGCTGGGAGCCGGCGCGCTGGATTTTATCCCCAAACCCAAGGGCGACTCTCCTGAAGAAAATGCCGCGGAACTGAGAGCCGCGCTGTCACGCCTGATCCTGATGGCAAGGACTCGCAAATATTCACGACAGGCGCGGAAAATTTACAGCGGAACTTTGCCGAACAAAATCATGCTGCCGACGCTCCCCTCCCCTCCGCCGGATGCGGTTCAGACCGCATCCCCGGAGACGGCGCCGGCGCTGCCGAAATATAATTTTGACGCGCCGCCGGCAAAAGGTGGGCAGCAAGCTGCCCACCCTACAAAAAATGATACGAAAGATGTATTGAAAAAAAACGGATTTGAAGAAAAACGCTTTATCCGGAGGGCAGCAAAAATTGATGCCGTCGTTATCGGCGTATCAACCGGCGGACCCGGCGCGCTTCAGGAAATTATTCCCAAATTAGATGCAGATTTCCCGGTCCCCATCCTTGCGGTACAGCACATGCCGCCCATGTTTACCGCTTCGCTGGCAGACCGGCTCCGCAACCTGTCAAAGATCAGCGTGATTGAGGCAAAAGAGGGAAATGTTATAGAAAAAGGCGTCATGTATATTGCGCCCGGGGGCAGACATACGGTTGTAAAAAGGGACAGATTCAGCAATAAAATTATCGGTCTGATAGATTCGCCGCCGGTGAACAGTTGCCGCCCCTCTGTGGATGTTCTTTTTCTCTCAGCAGCAATGGTCTATAAAGGAAATGTGCTGGCAGTCATTCTGACCGGCATGGGAAATGACGGGCTTTCAGGCACGGCAGCGCTTCGCAGGGAAGGCGCCTTTGTGATGGTGCAGGATGAAAAAAGCAGCGTGATATGGGGAATGCCGGGCAGCGTCGTTGAAGCGCAACTGGCAGATGAGATTGTTCCTTTAGACAGAATTGCCGCCAGAATAACGCAGATTGTAAGGGGAGGACAGGCTTGATGGTGTTCAAAATCACGGAACCGGAGTATATCCTCATGAAAAAATATATAGAGGAACACTGCGGCATTCATTTAGAAAAAGACAAGGAATATTTAATAGAATCAAGACTTTCTGATCTTCTTGCTGAAACCGGCTGCAAATCGTTTCAGGAATTTCATTTCAAAGCGCGCACAGAACGCAGCGGCGAGTTGAGGGACCGCATTGTGGATGCCATGACGACCAATGAAACGTCCTGGTTTCGTGATAAAAACACTTGGGAATATCTCAAGGATATTGCAGTTCCGGTACTGCTGAATCGGGCTTCGTCATCTCTGAGCATCGGCGCAAGAACAAGCGTCTGGTCTGCGGCAGCTTCGACAGGACAAGAAATTTACTCCCTGATGATGCTTTTAGATGAAGCGTCAAAAGAACGGGGACTGCCCCTGCTTTTGGATAAAATAGAAGTTCTGGCAACAGATATTTCTGTCTCCGCGCTCAATGCCGCAGTCGCCGCCCGCTATGATTCGATTGCCATGAGCCGGGGACTGCCCGATGAGAAAAAAGAGAAATATTTTACGAAACAGGGCAACTCATGGCAGTTTGATCCGGGACTTAAAAACCGGGTTCAGTTTAAAAAATTCAATCTGCAAGATACGTTTCTGTTTAACTGTGATTTTGATCTGATTCTGTGCAGATATGTTTCCATTTATTTTTCAGATACATTCAAACGGGAACTCTTTATGAAGATGGCAAAAGTCTTAAAACCCGGCGGGATTCTGATTCTCGGCGCCACAGAATCATTGAGAGAATTTTCAAACGATTTTGAAATTTCTTATTATAAAAACAGTGTAATCAATACAAAGAAACTGAATTTGAAACGATGAAACACGGACATATACTGATCCGATTTTGCTTTTTTTTTGCCGCAGACGGACACAGACGGACACAGACAGCTGTCCGTCTGTGTCCGTCTGCGGCAAAAAACCAAAATTGGATCAGTATATATCAAACTTTATCGGAAATAAGCGATGATGTGATTTCATTCGGGGTCTCGCATCTGATCTCAGCCACGGCGCAAACAGATAACTTGCCGACGCTGAAGATTCCGCTTTATTTTTCTCTGCTTTTCTCTGCTTTTCTTTGCGGGCTTTGCGAGAAATAAAAGCGTCCTTGATTTCCGATAAGGTCTGTTAAGGATTTAAGAAAATGAAAATAAAATCAGAACAGTTTGAAATGCAGACGCCCACCACGCCGATTCTTTTTGTGGATGACGAACCTATGGCGCATGTTATCATCAGAAATCACCTCAAGGGCTGGAATCTGAAATCCGCCTATTCTGCGGAAGAGGCATTGACAATCCTGAGCAGAGAATATATCCCCATTGTCGTAACAGATGTCAATATGCCCGGTATGGACGGCATCACATTTTTGCAGGAAATCAGAAAAACCCGGGGCATGATTCAGGTGGTGGTTGTGACCGCGTCCGACAGGATAGATGATCTGGTCAGCGCATTTGAAGCCGGTGCAACGGATTTTCTTCTCAAGCCTTTGGATAAAAAACTGATCGAAGAAGCTTTGAGAAATATCATGGCAAAACTCAGCCGATGGAAAGGAACAATGAAGGCATTGTATCAGAAGAGAAAAGCGGAAAACGCTCCTGAAAAAGTTTTTCCCTTAGATGAAGATTAATTGTGTCCGCTGTAGAAAAACATATTTCCCACAGAGTTCACAGAGGACGCACAGAGAACACAGAGAATTATTTTTAAAACTCTCTGTGTTCTCTGTGGGCTTTTTTTTCTCTGTGATCTCTGTGGGAAACTCTGCGGGGAAAAACACCTCATCTGTAACAGCATGATAATAAATAATAATATTTTGAAAAATTTCAGAAAGGAGGAGTTATGAAAAAATTGGCGATGGTATGTTTGGCAGTGTTTACGCTCATGGGCTTTTTTGGCGATATTGCTGTTTCTCAGGACAGCAGCCTGAGCAAAGAAGAGGAATTGCTCGTAGAAAAAACCGTCAACACCGTGCTGGCGTCAAAAGTTCTCAAACCGGAGGAAAAAAAGGAGATTGCCGAGATTGTCAGAAAACATCCGAAACTTGCTGTCGGTGCAGTGCAGATATGCGAAGCAGCGGCTGATATGTATGTGAAAAAAGGACAGGAAGCCACTTTTGCCGAAATCAACAATCCCGACGGCATATTCAGAAAAGGGGAAACTTACGGTTATTTCCTTAATCTTTCGGGGCTTATTCTTGCACATCCCAACGAGGGACACAGGAATAAAAATGTAAAATTAGTCAAAGACCTGAACGGCAAGCTGTTTGTCATAGAATATCTCAAGGTCGGCGAACAGGACGGCAGCGGATTTACCCGTTTTTTCTGGTCAAAGCTGAAGGAGAGCAAAGCTTATCCCAAGATTAATTATATCCTCCGCCTTCCCGCTCCCCACAATGATATTGTGGTCTGCGCCGGGTTTCTTTTGGAATGAAAACAGTCCCGGTCCGTAAAACGGTAGGGCGGGTTTACGCCCCCGCCGTCTGTTCTTTTGCTTTTTTGCCGCAG
>DZCT01000319.1 GCA_022736535.1 Desulfatirhabdium butyrativorans
ACACCTGCCGGATGATGTCGGGGTTCGCAGGCTCACCCCGACCTACATTTCCGCTTTTTATTTCCGATAAAGTCTGTTTTATCTTTGACTCCCGCTTATTTTTTTCCAGCGGCTTTGAAGGCATTGCCCACAAGCTCTTTTGCTTCTCTCTGTATCTGAAGCAGATGCGCCTTGTCCTTAAAGCTTTCTGTGTAAATTTTGTAAATATCTTCTGTTCCCGAAGGACGGGCTGCAAACCATCCGTTTTCGGTAACAACTTTCAAGCCCCCGATGGCGGCGCCGTTTCCGGGGGCTGCTGTGAGTTTTTTCAAAATTTTTTCTCCGGCAAGTTCCGAAGCCCTGATCTGATCCGGCGAAAGTTTTTTCAGAATTTCTTTCTGTTCCCGTGTCGCAGGCGCGTCAATTCTTTCATACAGAGGATTCCCGAACATCCCGACCAGATGCTGATAGATTTCTGCCGGATTTTTTCCGGTTTTCGCCGTGATTTCCGCAGCCAAAAGATTCATAATGATGCCGTCTTTGTCTGTTGTCCAGACGGTCCCGTTTTTCCGCAGAAATGCCGCGCCCGCGCTTTCTTCTCCGCCGAATCCGTAAGAACCGTCAAGCGTCGCTTACCAAACGGGGAACATTTATCAGCATGGATTTTGCAGCCGGCTTTCCTGCCAATTTGTGCAATGCCATTATTTTTTTGACTCCTGAATTGAAATATATCTGAAATTAAGAGAAAAATACTCTTATCATACTTTGCTGCAAAATACGAGCAGAAAATCTCTGCTTGATCAGATATTGACCTTTTCTTTTGTTTAAAGTATGAAAGAGGACACGGGAAAAACGCTGTGGGGAATTTTGTTTCCCACAGCAGAAGTAGGGTGGGCAACTCCGTTGCCCACGCTGTTTTGCTGCTATACCGTTGGCGGGCAGCAAGCTGCCCGCCCTACCTGCTGTGGGAAAACCCTCTGTGAACTCTGTGGGGAAATTTTTTTTTACCGTAGCAGAACATTGGAAAACAAAACATGAGCAGAAAGTCCAAGATACTGATTGTTGACGATGAACCGGATAATATCAGAATATTGGCGGAATCGCTGATCGGCGATTACAAGCTGATCGGCGCCACAAGCGGTCAGGAAGCGTTGGAATGTATCAGCAAAGAAGAACATCCTGACCTGATTCTGCTGGATATTATGATGCGCGGCATGAACGGCTACGAGGTGATCAAACAACTGAAAGCGGATCAGAAAACCCGTGACATTCCCGTAATTTTTATAACAGCGATGGGCAGAGAACTGAACGAAGTCCGGGGTTTTGAACTGGGCGCGGTGGATTATGTGATAAAACCCTTCAGTCCTGCCGCGGTCAGTGCGCGCGTCCGTACCCATCTGGAACTCAAATATTATCGTGAGCATCTGGAACGGTCGGTTCATGAACGAACTGAAAAAATTGCGGAATCCAACAAACGCCTTCGGAATGAGGTTCTGAAACGAAAACAGACCGAAGAGCAGTTGGAAGAAGTCATTGAACAGCGCACCCTTGATCTTCAAAATGCCCTGGGCGAAGTCAAAGCCGTCAATGAACAGTTGCGGAAAGAAATTGCCGAGCGGAATGAAACAGAAGAAAAAATCAAAAAAGCATACTCGCTGCTGTCTTCAACCATAGAATCTGTTGCCGAAGCCATTGTCGTGGTGGACAAATATCAGAATCTGATTGCTTTTAATAAGAAATTCATTGAGATATGGCGGCTTTCCGAAGAGTGGGCAAAGATTCCCAAGAGCCGGGAACGCTTTGTGCAGATGGTGAAACAGTTGAAAGACCCCGCGACATTTATCAACCGCGTCAGAGAGCTGACAGACAATTTGGATACAGAGGCTCATGAGATTTTTGCAATGCAGGACGGCAGAATTTTTGAATGTTACGCGAGACCTTACAGAATCGGGGATAAAAGCGTGGGGCGTGTCTATTCCTATTTAGACATTACAGAATCGGAAAAAAATCTGACATCTCTGAGGGAAAGCAAAATCTGTCTGGAAATGCTGCTGGACTTGTCGGATGATTTTCTCTTTATTTTTGACACGGGCGGCTATGTGCGCTATGCAAATGATGAGGCGACTCGGCGTCTGGGATATTCCGAAGCAGAGTTGAAAGGCAAACATATTGTTGATCTGCATCCTCCGGATTCGCGGGGCAAAATTTTGGCGGACTTTGAAGGTATTCTGAGCGGAGAGAAAAAAATCTGGAACATTCCGCTGCTGACCCGTGACGGCTCCCGGATTTCCGTTGAATCGGCAATATCGCCGAGATATGCGCATTCCCGCCAGGGCAGGAATGAAAAAGGACAGGTTGTTTTCGGCATCAGCCGTCCTATTCGGGAAAGCGCGCAAACAGAAGAGCCGATTCAATCCGCTGAACCCGGGTAGTGAATTTCAGCAGATGCTAAAATTTCATTTCAGCACTCCGGACCCGGGTCCGGAGTGCTGTCTGTTCTTAGCCGGGGAGCGGAGCGAATTTTAGCACAGATGCTAAAATTTCATTTCAGCACTCCGGATGTCACCTGCTCCCTGTCACCTGCAACATCGCCGCTTCCATGACCTGCTTGAGCGGAATCTTTTTTTCCGATGCAATGCGTTTGCAGTCTTCATATTCCGGCATGATATTGACGACTTCTTCTCCGATTTCGGCTGTTTTTATACTCACAGTTCCGTATTCGGTCTGAATTTTCTTCAAACGCCGCCGGGCTTTGATGCGGCGGTCAATGCGCCAGCGCAGCCCGATGGTGGTGGTTTCTCTCATCAGAAAGTGAGATATTTTTTCCACGTCCTCCGGCGGACAGATGACCGTCAGCAGCGTGGCGGGGCGGTTTTTTTTCATCTGAATCGGCGTCAGAAACACATCCAGCGCGCCCATTTCCGGCAATTGCTGCATCACATATTCGTATATCTGAGGATTCATGTCGTCAATGCCGGTTTCAATCACAGCGGTCTGGTCTGTCTCATGTTCGCCTGTTGTCTCGGAAGCATCGCCGATAATGACGCGGAGCAGATTGGGAATTTCCCGCTCCGAACTTCCCGCGCCGTATCCGATGTTCTCCGCAGTCATGGCAGGCATGGGACCGAAGCCGGATGAAAGCGTTGTGAGAATCGCCGCGCCTGTGGGCGTGAGCAGTTCGCCTTTAACCTCGGCGGCATAAGCGGGTTTTCCTTTGATCAGTTCCATTGTCGCGGGCGCAGGCACCGGCAGAACGCCGTGAGCGCATGTCACCGTTCCGGTTCCGACATGAAGGGGCGAGCAGTAAATTTTTTCAATGCCGAGGAGAGACATTCCCGCAACACTGCCCGCCACATCAATAATCGCGTCCATGGCGCCGACTTCGTGAAAGTGAATATTTTCAATATCCGTGCGGTGAACTTTTGCTTCCGCATCTGCCAGCCGAGTGAAGATTTCCCTGCTTTTCTGTTTTACCGCGGCGTCTAAATCACTCTTCTCTATGATTTCCAAAATATGAGACAAATGCCGGTGATGACGGCTGTGATGGGACTCATCCACGCTTACAACTGCCTGAGTTCCGCCGATGCCGTTTCTCATGACTCTCTTAACGCTCAGATCATAGTGAGTGAGATGAAGTTTTGCGATTTCCTGTCTGAGTTGTTCGGGCGCGAGTCCGGCGTCCATCAGCGCGCCGAGAATCATATCGCCGCTCGCACCCGAAAAACAGTCAAAATAAGCTATTTTCATGGTTTGTTGCAGTACCTTGGCAAGTTAATTCTATTGCCTTTTTTTTCGTCTGCCTTCATACACGGCGGCAACGGTGCTGCTGATGCCGCCCCGGGCTGTAAAATCTCCGGTGACTTCCATGTATTTCGGCTCAAGCACGCTGACAAGATCATCCAGAATGCGGTTGACGACATGCTCATAAAAAATGCCGACATTCCGGTATTGCAGAAGATAAAATTTCAGCGACTTGAGTTCAATGATTTTTTTTGCCGGTCTGTATTTGATGATGATACAGCCGAAATCGGGAAGCCCGGTCATGGGACATACCGATGTGAACTCCGGCTGGCGAATTACAATGTCAATGTCCCGCCGTGCCTCATATTCATAAGCAATCGGCTCAAGCACATCGCTTTTGACGGTATCCGGTTTGTCTGTCATATCATTTCCTTAAACACGAAATCACAAAAATTTGGCAGCGGTGCAGAAGCAGTGATGAATTTTCTCGCTGTCTTCTGAGCAAAGCTCCGCTGTCATTCTGAGCGAAGCGAAGAATCTCTTTCCGAGGCTGAGACCCTTCGCTGCGCTCAGGGTGACAGAGGGGACGCTCAGGGTGACAGCCGGGGGCGCCCCCGCTCAGTGTGACAGCAAAGCGCTCAGGGTGACAACCCACTTCTCACTTCCGCTCCTGAATCGGCGTGTATTCCGTTTTTTTGGGCCCCATGTAAATCTGGCGCGGACGGGTAATCTTCCATTTGGGGTCTTCCATGCTTTCTCTCCACTGAGCAATCCAGCCGGGCAGCCTGCCCATGGCAAACATGACCGTAAACATATTCGTGGGGATGCCGATGGCGCGAAGAATAATACCGCTGTAAAAATCCACATTCGGATAAAGATGATGGCTGATGAAATATTCATCATTCAAAGCGGCTTCTTCAAGGTCTTTTGCAATATCAAGCAACGGATCAGGTTTTTCAAGTTTTTCGAGAACTTTATCACACATTTTTTTCATGATTTTTGCCCGGGGATCATAGGTTTTGTAAACCCGGTGTCCGAAACCCATCAGCCGGAAAGGATCGTTTTTGTCTTTTGCCTTTTCAATCATCTGCTTTACAGTCGCGCCTCTTTCTTTAATATCATAAAGCATTTTAATCACTTCCTGATTTGCACCTCCGTGCAGAGGTCCCCAGAGTGCGGCAATGCCCGCTGAAACCGTGGCATAAGGATTGACCCTTGCGCTGCCCACCACTCTTACGGCTGAGGTGGAACAGTTCTGCTCATGATCGGCGTGAAGAATCAGAAACACATTCAATGCCCTGACGATATCTTCGTCTATCTGATAAGGTTTCACAGGCGAATCAAACATCATGTTCAGAAAATTCGCACAATACGAGAAATCATGGCGGGGATATACCACATTATGCCCCCGGGAGATTTTGTAGGATATGGCAGCCAGGGTCCGCACTTTTGAAATCAGGCGGGTAACAGTCATGTTAATCTCTTCTTCAGTGCTTTCAAGATAAGGATAAAAACTTATCAGCGTTGTGACCATAGAAGAGAGAATCCCCATGGGATGAGATGCTCTGGGAAAATTTTCAAAGAACTTCCGCATATCCTCATGGACAAGGGAGTGATCGTTCAACATGACCGAAAAGCGGTTGATTTCCTTGTAGGTAGGCAGCACGCCGTTAATCAGAAGATAGGCGACTTCTCTGAAAGTCGAATGTTCGGCAAGTTCTTCAATCGGAATCCCGCGATACCGCAGAATGCCTTTTTCGCCGTCCATATAAGTAATGGCACTTTCACAACTGCCGGTATTGACAAATCCCGGATCAAGCGTGATATAGCCTGTCATCTGACGCAGATTTGAAATGTCAATCGCTTTTTCGCCTTCGCTGCCTGTAACAACCGGAAACTGATATGTTTTATCTCCGATGATAAGTTTTACATATTCTGTCATAAGCACCCTTTCTTATCGTAATATCTTAACATGATAAATTTTATCCCTGTCATAACACAATGCCGCCACGAATGCACACAAATTTTTCACAAATTGAAAAACACGAATATATACTGATCCGATTTTGCTTTTTTTGCCGCAGACGCACACAGACGGATAGCCGATACCGGAATACGGCATACATGCGGAAAATATGCCGCAAAAAAACCGGAAGCGGATTACTATAGGTGATTTTGATGTGTCATTCTGAGCCTTTTTGTCATTCTGAGCCTCTTTTGTCATTCTGAGCCTCTTTTGTCATTCTGAGCGAAGCGAAGAATCTCAGATTCCTCACTGCGTTCGGAATGACA
>DZCT01000320.1 GCA_022736535.1 Desulfatirhabdium butyrativorans
CTGTCTTTGACCGTATCCGGCTGCGTTCCGGCTCATCCGAATCGCCCGGAAAATCTTTTCACGATCCGGTTTCCCTGAACATGGAGAAGGGAAACGAAGCCGTATTTCCCCGCAGGCATTTCTCACAGGATCCGGCGGCGGCATATAAGACATTGTTTGACGATTTTCTCTTGAATATCAAAAAATTGAAGTCGGACATCGGATTCTGTTTCTACTTTGAAAGTCTGATTTCAATTTTGGAAAAGTATTGCTGGTGTATTCCTTTTTCAAGCGACCCGAACCTGAACGACATTTCCCTGTTCGATCACTCATTCAGCACAGCAGGAATTGCTCAGGCATTATTCCTCTATCATCAGCCCCGTAACAGTATTCCCCGCTTAGACGACAAAGAAGAAAAATTCATCCTGTTAGCCGGTGATCTTTCCGGCATTCAAAACTACATTTTCGACATCAGCCGTGACAGCGGACGAGGCATTTCCAAAATTTTCCGCGCCCGGTCTTTCTTTCTTCAAGCTTTGACCCGCTCTGTGCTGATCGAAATTCAGCGCAGAACCGGCATATTTTCCGTGTGCCGTCTCGTGGATTCCGGCGGCAAATTCATTCTCCTCATGCCGATGACAGACAAACTCAGCGAGACGCTTGATAAATTAGATAAAGATGTGCAGTTTTGGTTCAGAAAAAACTTCAAAGGCTTGCTCACATTGAATCTGGCATGGGATACCTGTTTGACTCAGCAGGATTTTTCCTTGCAGAAATTTCAGTCAAAAATGGACGAGGCAAATGAGTCTCTTGAAAGAGCAAAATATCAGAAACTCAAAAAGACCTTTGCAGAAAAGGGAACATTGCTTGAGCAAGACTATGACGAGCGGGAGGGCGGAAATTGCGCTCTGTGCCGCTTCAATGCGGCGGATGCAAAGGCGTCTCAGGAATATGAAAGAGACAAAGGCATCGCAATTGCTATTTGCAAAACTTGCTATGAGCAGATGGATTATATCGGCAAAAATTTGCCTGAAACCCAATATCTCATTTATGGCAAACAGGGAAAGATTCCGCTGTTCGGAGATATTGCTTTGACTCTTTCCAAAAACTCACCTGCAAATCTTAACGAGATATTTCATGTGGAATCGCTCACGGACACAGGACAATTCACCCGAAGCCGCATAGCCCGTTATCTGCCCAAAATCAGAGAAGAAGAATTGAATGATAAAAAATGGTTCGATCTGCTTACGGAAGGTTTTGATAACGAGGCATTGCAAAAAGAGAGCTTCATCAAGACCTTTAACGCCATTGCTCACAAGTCCAAAAAAGAAGACAAAGACGGAAATCTGATCGGCAGAAGTCTGCTCGGATTTTTGAAAGCCGATGTTGACAATCTGGGGCTGATTTTCAGTCTGGGATTGGGAGAACATCTTTCCGCTGCCCGGCTTTCCTGCCTGTCCCGAATGCTGAATCTCTTTTTTTCGGAATATCTCGTGGAACTGGCAAAAGAGAAATTTCAGGATATGTATGTGGTGTTTGCGGGCGGAGATGATCTCTTTGTGGTGGGACCCTGGCATCAGAGCATTGCCTTTGCCATTGAACTGAGAAAAAAGCTCTCTCTTTTTTGTGCGGAAAACAAAGACATCACGCTTTCCGCGGGCATTCTGGTCGGCAAGCCCAGAATGCCTATGCGAAAAGCCGCCGAGCTTGCAGAAGAGGCATTGGAAAAAGCCAAAGCTGCGCCAGACGAGGCATTGGAAAAAGCCAAAGCTGCGCCAGACAAGGATTCAGTCTGTGTTTTCGGAGAAACGGCAAAATGGGATGAATTGGAGCAATTGATTGAGTGGGGCAAAAAATTCGACAAGGCTTTGGAAGATAAGGAGAGAACCGGATTCAGCACAGCTTTTCTGTACCGGCTGCTGACTTATCACCGCATGTATCGGCAATTTAAGCGGGAAGATCAAAGTAAAATCCGTTTCGGCAGATATTTGTCGCTGGCGCATTATGATATTGGCAGGAATATCCGAAAAGAAAAGTATGACAATCAGAAAGAATTGAATATGCTGTTGCATATTTTCGCTGTCTCATATTCCAAGCCGCAGGGGATTGAACGACTTAATATTCCTTTATATTACGCCATCAATCTGAACCGGAGCAATTAATCCGGAGTGCAAAAATAAGCGCAGCGTTTTTTTGCAGTGCGAAAAATCGCTTCGCTCTATTTTCGCACTCCGGAAGGAGCGGACACCATGAGTTATTTTGACGAAAAAGGCAATATCCGAGAGGGGCTTTTAGATACAGAAGCGTCTGATTTTGCCAAAAAATTTGTGAAATTCTATAAGAATGGAGAGATAGACAAAAAAAATTCCTTATCATCGTCTCAACTGCGGCGGTTTTTCGGCGAATTCAGACAATTGGAAAAAAAAGTGAGGGCAAAGGACTTTGACGCGGTCAAGCCCCTGATCAAAATGGTCAAATCCAAAGCGAGCTATGCCGCGAATCCGAAGAACCCGAAAATACCGGATGCGTTCAAAAAGTTTCTGATTGAAAACGTGGACAAGATCAATGAGGAAAAAGACTTCAAAGCCTTTATGCTGCATTTTGAAGCGGTGGTCGGTTTTTGTTACGGATTAGGCATGAAAAACGATTGAAAGGAAGAGATGATGATACTGAACTCGCTGAAAATCCTCACAGGACAGATCGAAGTCCTCACAGGGCTTCACATCGGCGCGTCCCATGCAGATATTGAAATCGGCGGCTTGGACAATCCGATCATCAAAGACCCCTGGACCCGTCTGCCTTATATTCCCGGGTCTTCTCTGAAAGGAAAACTGCGTTCCCTGATGGAAATGAAAACAGGGAAATTCACGGAAGACGGCAAGCCCTGCGATTGCGCCGAACCGACTTGTCCGATATGCCCGGTTTTCGGGACTTCGGCAAAGAAACGCCCGGCAAATTTAGGTCCGACACGGATTATTGTCCGAGATGCGTATCTTTCCAAAAAATGGAAAAAACTTTTTGAAGAAGGCGAACTGATTCCGGAAGTCAAATATGAGAATGCCATCAACCGAATCAACGGTGTGGCAAATCCCCGCCCCCTTGAACGTGTGCCAGCCGGTGTGGAGTTTGACTTCTCCATTTCTTTCAAGGTCTTTGACACGGATCGTTCGGAGTATTTCGACACGGTGCTGAAAGCAATGGCAATGTTGGAATCGGACGCCTTGGGCGGCGCCGGCTCACGAGGATGCGGACAAATCCGCTTTGTGAATGTCCTGATTGACAATGAGAAACAAGCCGAAGATTTTTTGAACTCATACAGGGAGTCATCATGCTCTGCCGATACCGCGTCAAAACCGAGTCCCCGCTCATAACGCCGCTGATGTCCGACACTTTTTTCGGGCATTTCTGCTGGGCAGTCCGCTATCGGGAAGGCGAGTCATTTCTTACGGATTTCCTCAATGGCTACTCGGAGGGCAAAACCGCGCCGCTGCTCTTTTCATCCGCATTTCCGAGCGGCTGTCTGCCCCGCCCCGCGCTGCCCGCGCCGAGCCGTCAAAGGCTCAAGATATTTGTGAGCAAACATTTTCACGATGATGTATTTGAGGGCGTCTCCAAGTTGAAGAAATGGAGTAAAAAGAAATGGGTTTCGCTCTCGCAATGGAAGCGACTTCGAGCGAATTATTCAGACCTGAATTTGTATGAAATCTTTCTTGAATCCGATACAGACAAAGACGACTACGCTGTTGCAACTGAAATTGCAGCATCCAATACCATCAACCGCCTGAGCGGAACTGTGCCGGAAGAGGGCGGCGGCGGACTGTTTCACCGAGTCAAATCTTGGTTTCAGCATCCTTTTGATCTGTATGTGGAAATTAATGACTCGCAAGTACGAGACATTGCGGATTGGTTTCTCACAGAATATCTCCCGCAAAACGGTTTCGGCGCGGACAAATCCGTAGGCATGGGCTGCCTTTCGATTCAAAGAGATACGAATTTTGACGAGCAAATCTTCAGACTGGAAAATGCCAATGCCCGGGTCTCGCTCTCGCTCGCATCTTTTCCGGGAATCGGCGGTTACAAGGCATTCTACCGCCTGAAAAGCAAATTCGGAAAATTAGGCGGAAATTTTGCTTTTTCCAGTCCGACTGACGGCAATCCCAGACCTTTCAAAAAACCGATACTGATGTATGAACCCGGCGCGGTTTTTTTCTGCCCCGAAGCTCTGAACACAAAGTCGCTTCTGAGTCATGTTCATTCGGATGAACGTATTCGTCATTGCGGCATTCCGCTGACCCTGCCGTTTTTCATTGAGGAGTCATATCATGCCCGGACCTAAGCCTAAGCCGCACACCCCCATACTTGAGCCTTGCCGTGTCCGTCTGCATCTGCTTTCTCCCATTCACATCGGAACCGGAGAGGAATTTGATCCCTTTTCCTATATCATCCGAGACGGGCGGCTTTTTCTCATTGACTTGGTCAAATGGATGGAAATGTATCCCGAAAAAGAAGAACTGCATAACATGATGGATTCCGACAGTTTTTCAATGATTCGTTCCTACATTGCCGAACATTTTGACCTGAAAACTTCCGCCACGGCGATTCGCTGCGAAATTCCTATTCAGAATGAGGACTTGCTGAAAACCTATCAAAAGGCAATTCAGAACAGAAATGCCCAAAATCAGGTTCTGATTCATCCCACGATGCGGAACGATCTTCTCATGGAAGCCTATCTCCCCGGAAGCTCCATCAAAGGCGCAATCCGCACGGCAATTGCTGATTATTTTGCAAAAGACGCCGGTGTGGAATCGCGAGATGAACATCCCCGCAACAATCCTGAATACAATAAAAAGATTTTCGGTTCTATCCAAAACGATCCCCTGCGGAAGCTGAAAATTCCGGATGTCTCGCTGGGGAAAAACAGCACCGTGATTATGGAGGCAACAGAATATCCTCTCAAGGATAAGACATTGACGCCCAAAGGCGCGGTGGAAGTCACGAAAAGTCTGTGTGAAAGCGGAAAAGCTTGCATATATCCTTTCAAATTTTTCATGGGAACATTGGATTTCAGATTTAAAAACATCGGCTTGCAGGAATTAATTGATATTTTGTATCGCTTCTATGTCCCCAAATATGAAGATGAATACGAGAAATTTTTTCAATATCCGAAGGCGAGAGACATTCGTGAGAAAATTCAGATTCTGAGTCAGACAGTTGCCGGATTGAAAAGTAATGAAACCCTGATTCGCACGGGGCATTTTTCTCATGTGGAATGTGTGACGCTGAATGATGTCCGCAAGCCCCAAACCCGAAAAGGCGAAGACGGACATCCCCTGCCCTGGGGACAGACCCGGACGCTGGCAAACGGGCTTTATCCATTCGGCTGGGCAAAATTGGAATTTTCCGATATAGTTTCAAATCCCAGACCGGCAAGACAATGGAAATTTTTTCAGAAAACAGCCGTAAAAATTCCTGTTCAGAAACAGCCTGTGTTTCACAAAACAATACCGGCTCCTGCGCCTTTGCCGAGAAATCTCGTTTTGTCCAAGCCCGCAGCGGAAGAAAAGCCTCGGGTTTCCGGTCTGCTCAATGAGTTGCAAGTCATTCAGGCGAATGACCGTTTCGGCATGGATCGGCTCATAGATGCGCTTGAACTGCTTGAAGATGAAGCAGAGCAAAAGGAACTGGCAGCGGCGATTCAAAATAAATTGGAAGCTGCGGGAACGTGGAAAAAACATCCCCGGAAATCAGATATTGAAATTTGGTTGGGGTGAGAGAGAGGTCAGGGGTTCTCGTTCCCACGCTCTGCCTCAATGCCGTCAAGTTAAGCAGAAATCCCCCCTTGAGGGGGGCGGGGGGGTGTTCCGGCGCTGGGAGATTTCTCCGGGACAGCGTACCGCCTCCCCGCAGACACCCCCCTGCCCCCTCAAGGGGGGATTTTACAGCGAATCTCAACTGCATCATACCGAATCTCTGTTGAAAACTGACAGAGCGGCTGAATTTTTCAGTCTCCCGCA
>DZCT01000725.1 GCA_022736535.1 Desulfatirhabdium butyrativorans
TGTCCATAAAAACCAGAAACAAGGCACTGAAAGAAAAGATTCCGCTAGTAGAAACCAAACGTCAACGCAACGGTGCAACGGTAAACCGCTACATGGCAAGCTTGAGTTGTGTTTTAACAACAGCGGCTAATGAATGGCAATGGATCGAAGTTTCACCAATGGCAAAAGTAAGAAAGTTGAAGGAATCACAAGGCCGGGTCAGGTTTCTTGATGATGATGAACGGGCGCGGTTGCTGGTAGCTTGTCAGGAAAGCAAAAGTCCCTACCTTTACACCGTTTGTGTTCTGGCACTATCCACCGGAATGAGACAATCAGAGATTATGAATCTCACTTGGTCAGATATTGATTTCAGCAACCGTCGAATAATCCTTGAGGAGACAAAAAACGGTGAACGAAGAGCAGCGGCCTTAACCGGCAAGGCTTTTGAACTGTTGGATGAACTGAGAAAAAGCAAGGTCAGACGTATTGACACGAATCTTCTATTCCCGTCTGACAGGCCACTGAACAGGAACCGTCCAACGATTATCAGGGCGGCTTTTGAACTGGCAGTCAAAAAAGCCGGAATTGAGAATTTCCACTTTCATGATTTACGGCATAGCGCGGCTTCTTACCTGGCTATGAACGGCGCAACACTGGCAGAAATAGCGGCGGTTTTAGGCCACAAGACGCTTGCAATGGTTAAGCGGTATGCTCATTTGTCAGACACGCATGTTTCGTCTGTTGTGGAATCCATGAATAAAAAGATTTTTGGATAGGGCGGGGGACTATGAAAACACAGCTATCTGATGATGAAATGGGGATTCTTGACTATTACCGGACTTTGCCAAAAGACCGGCAGGTTTCGCTTATGCGTGAAATTATCTTTTTGAAGAATACCGGCAAAATTCCGCAAGCATGGAAGCAGGCCGGATTTGTGGAGAATACAGGGGGCCGGTATGAGTAACAAAAGAGATAAACAACGTCCGGGAGCATGTGACTTTATCGAGTATATGAAGCATTATTTTGCTGGATGGGAAAACTTCGGAAAAGAAATTCAACAGACTTATAAAGCCTGGGCAGATGAACGGGCTTTTATCGAGTATGTGATTTATCCTGAAAAACCGATAGAGCATCATTGTGCAGCATGGGAGATCAGCGAAAAGGAACTACAGCAGATCGTTAAACGAGGCACTAAAAAACACCGGGCGGCTTTACCGGGCGGGGTTGCTGATGCACTGCAACAGGGAGCGAGGCCGGGGGGGATTGTTGCGCTCTATTTTCCGACTTTATCAGATCAGGGAAAAGTTGTTTCACACAAACAGCCGTATCCGGTCAGGTTTGTCATACCTGAGAGA
>DZCT01000321.1 GCA_022736535.1 Desulfatirhabdium butyrativorans
TGGGCGAAGCCCACCCTACAATAAGGGTAAGCACGGGGGCTTACCCCTACGGAAATGGAACTCTATAATTCAGGATGCTAACGGTAGGGGCAACCCCCTGTGATTGCCCTTTGCCGAGGTTTACACCTCGGTCTGCGCCTATTTGTAGGGTGGGCTTCGCCCACCGTCCCCGGCGTAACCACTCAAGGTGGGCGAAGCCCACCCTACAATAAGGGTAAGCACGGGGGCTTACCCCTACGGAAATGGAACTCTATAATTCAGGATGCTAACGGTAGGGGCAACCCCCTGTGATTGCCCTTTGCCGAGGTTTACACCTCGGTCTGCGCCTATTTGTAGGGTGGGCTTCGCCCACCGTTCCCCGGCTATTTGTAGGGTGGGCTTCGCCCACCGTTCCCCGGCGCAACCACTCAAGGTGGGCGAAGCCCACCCTACAATAAGGGTAAGCACGGGGGCTTACCCCTACGGAAACGGAAAACCGCAGATGATAACCGTTGAACATATAGATGTTAAAAAGCATGAAAGATATAACGCTTAATTGGATAAAGGAAAAAGCGGCAGTCGGGGAATATCTCCTGTCCGAACACGTCATCAGATTTCTCATGGGAGGCAAAATTTCCGTGCAAGAGATAGAGAATGCCCTTTCAAACGGAAACGTCATTGAAGTGCATCAAAATCCCATGAGAGGAAACTGTTCGCTTGTCTTGGGATATTCGGGAGAAAAGCCGGTTCATGTGATGTGCGCGGACGCCAAAAACAACAGGCTGGCGATTCTTTTTGCTTACATTCCTTGTCCTCCGATATGGGAAAATCCTGAAAACAGAAGCAAATCAGGAGTAAATCGCATGAATGAGAGATTCGGAAAATGTTTCTTCTGCGGCGGCGAGATAAAAGAGATAACGGTCGGCAACTTTGACTACCGTTTTGAAGGACAGCTTTACGTCATCAAAAAAGTGCCTGCGGGGCTTTGCCAGCAATGCGGCGAAAAATATATCTCTTCAGACACAGCCAGAAAAATAAACATGAAAGTAGGCACAGGCGCATATTCCGGAACAGAAAATGTCTATGTTTTGGAATACGAGTGAATTAGAATTGAGAATTGAGAAGTGAGAAGTGAGAAATAAGATTTACTCCTGTCATTCCGAGCGATGACATTATCCTCTGTGTCATTCCGAGCGTTACCTCCTGTCATTCCGAGCGCAGCGAGGAATCTTGAGAAGTGAGAAGTGAGAAATTGAAAGGGCTTGAACTTTCAGAGAAATATTACAGAACTTACGGCGAAAGAATGATAAAAGAGAAATTTCCTCGCTGTCAAGACCGTATTGCCGCCGGTCTGGTCGGAGACGGCTCCGAATGCTACGGCTTTGACGATGAAATATCGAGAGATCACGACTGGGGACCGGGCTTCTGTCTCTGGCTCGCGGCAGACGACTATGAAGCGGTAGGCAAAGCTTTGCAACGCGAATATGAACAACTTCCGAGATGTTTTGACGGCGTGGAACGTCTCGCGAGTCAATGGGGCGGCGGACGCGTCGGCGTATTTGAAATCGGCGCGTTCTACATGCAATTCATCGGGTTTTCCCATGTTCCTGAGACGTTTGAGCAATGGCTTCGCATTCCTGAAGATTATCTTTCAAGTTGTACCAACGGCAGCGTATTTTCTGATCCTTTAGGAGAGTTTTCACGGATCAGAAACGCATTGCTCAATTTTTATCCCGAAGATGTGAGGCTTGCCAAAATTGCCGCAAGATGTATGACCGCAGCCCAGTCAGGTCAGTATAATTTTATGCGCTCCGTGCGGCGGAAAGCCTATTTTGCCGCGCAGCACGCGGAGAGTCAATTCTGCTCGGATATAATCTCACTCGTTTTTCTCCTGAACAAACAGTATATGCCTTATTACAAATGGCGGCATCAGGCGGTTCGCAGCTTGCCGCTGCTGGGTGAATTTCTCTATCATCGCATTGATGAGATAATAACATCCTGTGATTATAACAAAAAAAATGAAATTATCGAGACAATCTGTGTGGAAGTCATTAAGGTGTTTCACGAGACAGGCATGAGTGATGTGAAAAGCGATTTTCTCTTGGATCACGGTCCGATTATCCATAAAAATATCAGAGATGAAAATTTAAGAAAACGGAATGTGTGGGTCGCTTGAAAGCATCGCAGATGCGGCATATTTGTAGGCGGAATATTTGTAAATGAAAAACATCTTAATCATCGGCGGAAGTTATTTTACAGGCAGAGTTTTTGTAGAAGAACTGCTGAAGCAGGGCGGTTATAATATCTTTGTCTTTAATCGTGGAAATATTCCTTTAAACTTCAAAGGTGTTACAGAACTCAAAGGCGACAGGGAAGACCAAGACCGCATCAGAAACACCTTACCGGAAAAAGAATGGCACGCGGTAGTTGATTTTTGCGCTTACACGCCCGATCATATTGAAAAGATGATCCGCTCGATTCACGGAACTCTGCATCAATATATCTTTATCAGCACGACCGCAGTTTATGAAACTACTTTTGACCTGCCGATAAAAGAAGACGCGGCAAAAGTCTCAAAGCCCCAGCCGGAACTTGGTCCCTACGCTGATTACGGGCTGAACAAATGGCTTGCCGAAATCAGCCTTCGCTCGGAAGGCGAAAAAAGAGGCATTGCTTATACCTGTCTCCGTCCGGCGATTATCTACGGACCTTACAACTATGCGCCCAGAGAATCTTATTTTTTTGATCTGCTGAGAGACAACAAGCCGATGGTGGTGCCCAAAAATGAACTTGCGCTTTACAGCTTTGTCTCAGTGCTTGATGCAGCAAAGATCATTCTGAAATGTCTCGGAAATGAAAAGGCATTGAATGAGACATTCAACATCGCGGGAGAGGAATTGATTTCCTATCCGCGATTGGCGCAGATGCTTGAAGTCATCAGCGGGAAGAAGCCAAAAATTATAAAAATGACTCTCGATGAAATCAGACAAATGGAAATTCCGCTGCCTTTTCCGCCGGACAGCCATCTGGTTTATTCCGGAGAGAAAATCCGCCGGGTTCTGGATATAGAATACACGCCGTTCACAGAGGGAATGAGGGAGACATATAAGTATTATCAAATGTTGCAGGCCAGGAAGTGAGAAAATGAGAAAAATATCTTTATTGTTGCTGCTGTTCATCCTTATTGCCGGAACTGCATCTGCGAAAGAATTAAAAGCCAGCATAGCGGAAATGCCGATTTATGCCGAAAATGAACACAAAGGCATTCTGGTAGATTTGGTGAAGGCTATCTCAGAAGTGTCCGCAATTCCGATAGAAATCTGTGTCGTTCCCTTCAAACGCTCTGTGTTCTACGTGACAAGCGGCAAAACAGATTTCCATCTTCCCTTGATAAAAAATCCTGAAACCGATGAAAATACGATGGATTACGATTACGCCACCGAGACGATCTTTTATGTGAATTTTGTCCTGTATTCATATAAAAACATGAATATTGACATAAACAAAATTCAACTGTATAAAGTCGAGACTGATTTGGCGCATACAGATTATTTCAATTTTCCGATCACGGGTTCTTCAAGAATTGAAAGCAGTCTGAGAAAAGTCAATGTGGCGAGAATAGACGCTTTTATTTTTGCGGATAATGCTTGCGACCCGCTTATAAAAAAGAATGATTTGAAAAATATCCGCAGACAGTTGTACAAGGCTTTTGAAGTCAAAATTGTCTTGCCCAAAGGCGGGCGCGGAAAAGAGACGGACAATATCCTGACGTCTGCCATAAAGAAACTGCGGGAAAGCGGCAGATATGATGAGATAATGGGACAGATTGATTATCCGTATAATGACTGGCAGCCGTGAGGAAATTGAGAAGTGAGAATTGAGAAATTGAATGCCCCTGCCCCATTTATAAAAAAAACTGAGCCGAATTATAAAAAAAAATAACTTGAAAAATATCCCAAGACAGTTATAAAAAGACTTTTAAAGTGAGAAGGAGGTGATCAAAGGGGCGGGTGAAAAGCCTCGTCAGAGGCGAAATCTTTGTAGAAAATATTTGTCGGATGAAATATTAGGCTTTGTTTTAACAAACTTGAATGAAAGGAAGAAAACAGATGAAAAAATGTATTAAGATGGCAGTCATTGCATTCTGTCTGACGGGAATGCTGTTCGGCGCAGCAAGTGCAGAGCATTATGTGAACGGTGTGGAAGGCATCAAAGCATCCTCTGTCCCGCCGCCGGGTTTCTATTACCGCATGTACAATGCCTTTTACACGGCAGACGCCCTGATGAATCCGGATGGAGAAGAACTGAATGTGGACTTTGACGTAAAAGTTTTTGCAAACGTCCACCGTTTTATCTGGATGTCGGATTATAAACTCTTGGGAGCCGATTACGGCGCACACGTCATTGTTCCATTGATTAACACAGATATTAAAATCGGCGCACTCGGCGTTGATGACGACAAATTTGCGCTCGGCGACATTTTTGTCGAACCTTTTCTGCTCTCATGGCACGGGGCAAATTATGACGCGGCATTCGGAATCGGCGCTTACATGCCGACCGGCGATTATGACGTAACAGAACCCGCGTCTCCGGGCAAAGATATGTGGACAGGAATGATGTCCTTTGGCGGAACACTTTATTTTGACGAAGAAAAAACTTGGTCAGCCTCCATTCTCGGCAGATATGAAGTTCACAGCGAGAAAAGAGATTCAGATATTACACCCGGAAATGACTTCCATTTTGAGTGGGGCATCGGCAAAACGATTGCCGGCGTTTGGGATGTCGGTGTGGCAGGGTATTGTCAGCGGCAGGTTACGGAAGACAGCGGTACCGGCGCATCTGAGGAGAAAGACAGCGTTTATGCTGCGGGACCCGAAGTCATTGCTTTTATTCCGCCTGTGAAGCTTTTTGTATCACTCAGAAGCCTGTGGGAATTTGAAGCTGAAGACCGCTCCGAGGGGAATATCACAACCCTGACCTTTACGAAGATATTTTAAAAATTCGGAAATGCCATTCTGAACTTTTATGTCATTTCTCGTTCCCACGCTCCGCGTGGGAACGTCCCCAGACTTTCTGTTGCTGCTCGTCCGCGCCCCGCCGGGACGGACGCGGAGCGTCCGGTCTGCATTCCCACGCAGAGCGTGGGAACGAGAATCGGCATTAGATTCCTCGCTTCGCTTCGGAATGACATGCGTGCGCTCTAAATCACCCGAAACCCCACCACGGTCACATCATCCTGCCTTTCCGCCTCTCCTTTGTATGTCTCAAAGACCTCGATCAATGTCTCCCGCTGCCGCTCAAAACTCAGTTTGCTGATTTCCCCGAACAGATTTTCAAGTCTTTCTCTGCTGAAACGGCTGTATTTGAAACGGCTTTGCCGGGGGTTGTTTTCACCCATCTGATCTTCAAACCCGTCGGTTGCCATATAAAAAGACATTCCTTTTTCAATATTCACGGTGTGGTTGGTGAAATTGAAATCCAAGTCAGATTTTTTATATCCGATACTCTGCTTATCGCCTCGGATGACAGTCACTTTTTCATTAAAAACACAGAATAAAGGAAGTTTTGCGCCGGCAAAAATAAGCCGGGGCTTTTCACTCGCCGTGTCTTTGTCATTATTGTCCTTTTCACACCCCCCCTGACCTCTGACCTCTGACCCCTGACCCCGAATCACACACACCGCCGCATCCATGCCGTCGTCGGAAACCGCATATTTTTTATCCTGATGGAGTGTTTTTTTAACAGTGAAATTAAGTTGTTTTAATATAACGGCGGGGTCCCTGCACCCTTCGTCTGTGATGATTCTGCGCAGTGCGGAGGAAGCGATCATGGTCATGAATGCGCCCGGAACGCCGTGTCCGGTACAGTCAATGACCGCAATCACAAAGCCCGCATCGTAGCAGCGATGATCGGCAAAATAAATATCGCCGCCGACAATATCTTTGGGCATCCAGAGAAAAAAACTCTCCGGCAGAAAATTTTTTACTTCCT